>CAYSWG010000108.1:6430-8594 GCA_964434465.1 uncultured Geobacteraceae bacterium | reverse complement strand
CCCGGCAAACTCCCCCGCAATTCAGCAACGACACGCACCTGTCTGCGAACCTTCCGATCAATGGTCACCCGGACTGCCACAGGTTTCACCTGGGTCACCACGACCCCTGAAGGCAGGCTGACGTTTTCTTTCCGGATAATTACCTGATTGCTGCCAACGGTAACCCTTGACAGATCAACCACCGCGACAACATCCCCCTCCCTGGGAATGGGGAGCAAGCTTGAAACCGACTTAAGCTGCAACTCAACCTGCTCGGGAACGCTCTTTCGCAGCAGAAGCGACTCTGGCAGGTTACGGAACTGAACGGGCGCCATAACGGTGACGATCTCACCCTGGCGGGCAGTAACCAGAAGCCAGCAGAGCGTTACGAGAGCAACGGTAAGCAACTTGGCGGGGAAGTTTCTGAAAATTCTCCGGGCCACAGTCAGCCGGACTTCCACCCGTTCAGTGAACGCAAGAAGCTGGCCAAGCATGGCGGCAACCTGGTCGGGCGATTCCATGCGGGACAGTTTTCCGGACAGGGCAAGGGAGACTTCACCCCGCTCTTCGGAGACGATCACCACGGCGGCATCGGACCGTTCCGCCAAGCCGATTCCGGCGCGATGACGCGTTCCGTACACCTGGGGAATCTCCGCAGATGCAGAGAGGGGGAGGTGGGCCGATGCCTTGGTGATTCTGCCATTCCTGACAATCAAGGCACCATCATGCAGGGGCGATCCTTCAGCAAAGATGCTCCTGACAAGCTGGGCGTTCAACGTACTGTCAAGGGTAATTCCATTGGTCACGTACTCATCAACAGGCTCCGAACGCTGAAAGACAACAAGTGCCCCGGTCCTGGCTGCGGCCAGGGAAAATACCGTCTCGGCAAATTCCTTGAGGTCGAAAAACTGACCGCTCTCCTGGCGACCAAAAATACTGCGCAGCGGACTGAAACGGTAAAGGGCCTGCCGGATTTCCGCCTGGAAAATGACGATAATCAGGACAAACAGCACCGTCCCCAATTCCTGCAGGATCCAACTGGTCATATAGAAACCGAGAGTTCGCGTTACCAGATAGACGATCCCCAGGGAACCAAGGCCGATAACGACCTGCAGCGCCTTGGTGTGCTTGAACCAGCCGTACAGCTGGTAGACCAGCACACTCATGATGATGATGTCGAAAACGTCCTGCCAGCGGATCAGGGAAAACACCGTATTAACCTCGCATCATGCCGCACTCCGGATGGTTCGCCACCGGCGAAACCGACAACAACTGACCGCGGCAGGTGACACACTGCGTCACCGGCCACGGCACACATTTTTCCGCCGGGACAAAAAAACCGTTTCAAATTTAGCGGCCGCATAGTACTAATGCACCGCCCCCCGGCACAGCAATTGCCTGTCCGAAAGGCACCGGGTGCGGCAAAAATGTTCAGCGGACGCCTGCCGGAGCATCGGCGATCATAACCATAAGGACGAGCAGGCCATGACGGAACTGACCGGTAACGGCAAACAGATCAGAGCGATGTTCAGCAGAATTGCCCCCCGTTACGACTTTCTCAACCGGTTGCTCAGCTGTGGTATCGACCGGTTTTGGCGCCGCAGGGCAGCGGCAGCGCTGACCTGTCCCGAAAACGGGCGGATACTCGATGTCGCCACCGGTACGGGCGATATGGCCCTCGCCACAGCAGCGGCAACCGCAGGCACGTGCCACATCGTCGGTGTTGATTTCAGTGAAACCATGATTCGTCTGGCCAGCAGAAAAATTGCCGCATCGCCCCACGGGGGCAGAATCACGCTCGGCGTTGCCTGCTGCGAGGCACTGCCATTCGGGGACGAAACGTTCGATGCGGCGGTCATTGCCTTCGGTATCAGAAATCTCCCCGACCGGATTGCTGGCCTCAGCGAAATCCAGCGGGTAGTGCGCCCGGGCGGGAGACTGGTTGTCCTTGAATTGACCACCCCTCGATCCGGATTGATCCGCAAGCTGTACTACGGCTATTTTCGCGTCATCCTGCCAGCCCTGGGCCGTCTCTTTTCCGATGGGAGCGCCTATCGCTACCTCCCCGAGTCAGTCATGGCGTTCCCCGACAATGAGACCTTTGCCGGTACCATTGCCAAAGCCGGTTTCACCGCCATCCACCATCAGAGGCTTTCCCTAGGGATTGTTACGCTCTTTACGGCAG
>CAYSWG010000108.1:0-6419 GCA_964434465.1 uncultured Geobacteraceae bacterium | reverse complement strand
TGATGTACTCCTCTACCTTCAGCGCCACGTCGTCACCGTTCACGTAGAGGACCTTCGTTGCCTGCTGTTCGCAACGGACCATACCTTCCTCAACCCATTTGAGAATCAGTGCCTTCGGTACGCCGAATTTAGCTTCAGCTTCCGCGGGGGTATACCAGGTTTTTACCAGAGACATTGGGTGGTTTCTCCTTTCATCCACAGTGGGGATTGCAGTATACGCTATTCAATTCAGCGAAAACAGTTAAAAAACCCGGTCTGTCCGGTGGCGGTGGCCACACGTGATGTCCCTGCCTTTCACCTGGCCCGCCTTGACAGGCTTGCCGCTTTTCTGTATATAGGTCACGGTCACAGACACGGCCACAGAGGGAGGTACTTGTGTTCATCGCTGCGAACTTTCTGGTGACACTGGGTAAAATGCTGGACATTATCCTGACCATCTATATGTACGTCATCATCGCCCGCGCGCTTGTCTCCTGGGTGAATCCCGACCCCTACAACCCCATTGTCAGCTTTCTCTACCGCATCACCGAACCGGTCCTGGGACAGGTCCGCAAGCGGCTTCCCGTCATGGGTGGCCTTGACCTTTCACCTCTTGTGGTGCTGCTGGTTATCTTTTTTCTGCAGAAATTCGTGGTCGTCTCACTGCTCGACATGGGCTTTCGCATGAAACTTTCCACCGGAGGCTGACCGTGAAGATTACCCCCATCGACATCCAGCAGCAACAGTTCAAGGGGAAGCTGTTCGGCGGACTCCACCCCGATGATGTGGACTCGTTTCTGCAAGCCGTTGCCCAGGAACTGGAAAATCTGAACCGGGAAAACATCGCACTCAGGGAACAGGCCCAGAAAACCGCTGCCGAATCGGAGGTCATGGCACTGCGGGAAAAGGACCTGCGGGAAACCCTGCTTGCAGCACAGCGGATTACGGAGGAAATGAAGGACAATGCCCGCAAAGAGGCCGATCTGCTCATCGTCGAAGCAAAAGTGCAGGCGGAAAGAATCGTCGCCGACGCTGAGAACCGGCTCGTCACCCTCAACAATGATATTCAGGAACTGCGCAGGCAGAAGGTCCAGTTCGTTGCATCCTTCCGCGGCCTGCTCGACTCGTACAGCAGGGTACTCGCCGTTGATGAAGAGTAAGGCCGGCGCTGAAGAATTGCCCGTTACCGAGTCTTCCACAGGCGTAACCTTCCCGGTCCATGTCCAGCCAAAAGCCTGCCGCAATACAATACGTGGTCTGAGCAGTGGCGAAATGAGGATCCGCCTCACCTCGCCCCCGGCAGACGGCGCCGCCAACAAGCTCTGCAGGGAATATCTGGCAAAACTCCTCGGGGTGGCGAAATCCCGGGTACGTATAGTCGCCGGTGAGAAATCGCGGCACAAGGTGATTGCCGTCGACGGCATCTCGAAGAACTCAGTTCTGGCACTGCTTGCCACAGACAAAGGGAGCCCTGAATGAAAGCCAAAGACATCATGATAACCGATGTTCCGTCCATTTCCAGAAAAGCTTCGGTAAAGGACGCCATTCACCTGCTGCAAAAGAATTATGGCGACAAGAGTTTCCTCAATGCCGCTCCCGGTCTTATTGTCGTCAATGATTCCGGCGAACTGGCAGGGGTACTCATGCCCCTGACCATTCTGCAGGCACTCATCGACCAGAATGCTTCGGCATGCGCGGCAGTCCGGGCAACCGGCTCGTACGCCCCGCTGTGTGATGTCATCAAGGATAAAACCGTGGAGGACATCATGGATCGGGAACCCCTATCCGTCACGGAAGATGCCCAGCTGATGGATATTGCCGACCTGTTCGTCACGTACCGCTTTCAGCGCATTCCCGTTGTACGGGACAACAAGGTGGTCGGCATCGTCTACCGCACGCCTCTGTTGCTGTCTCTGACAGCCAGCATGCTCCCCTGAAGCATTTTCCAGCGCCAAAAGTATTGACAAACACGACGTGCACTTCTTATAGTTTCAGAAAGGTATCAAGGAGGTACCACACCATGCCCCTGTACGAATATTGCTGCACCGACTGCGGCATACAGTTTGAGTTGCGCCAGAAATTTTCCGACAACCCGGCTACTGAATGCCCCCGATGCGGCGGTGCAGTGGACAAACTCATTTCCCAGACCTCATTTGCCCTGAAAGGCAGCGGCTGGTATACCGAAGGCTATTCCAAAAAAACTTCGGCAACCGGCACCAGCTGCGGCAAAGAAGGAGCCTGCGCAACCTGTCCGTCAGCAGCCTGACCTGCGCGACGGCCCCCCTCACGGGGGTTTTTTTACCACCCCCCGCACCGGACACCCGCTTCAGCAGAACCCATTCCCGAACCAAGCCCCTGCCGCCAGAAGGAGATCCAGAGCAATGGCACTAATAGACGGAAAAGCCATAGCGCAGAAAATCCGCGCCGAAATAGCCGCAGAAACAGCCCGCCTGACCGCTGCCGGGGTGCACCCGGGACTGGCCGTCGTGCTGGTTGGCGATAACCCGGCAAGCAGGGTGTATGTGCGCATGAAGGAAAAAGCCTGCCACGATGTGGGAATTTTTTCCGATGAACACTGCCTGCCCGCTGACACCGACGAGGATCAACTGCTCTCCCTCATCGACCGGCTCAACCACGACAGCAGGATCCACGGCATTCTCGTCCAGCTGCCGCTGCCGAATCATATCAACGAAGCCAGGGTTCTCGAAGCAATCGCCCCCGAGAAGGACGTGGACGGCTTTCACCCATACAACGTCGGCCGCCTGGTTCTGGGCAAGCCGACCTTCCGTCCCTGCACCCCCTACGGCATTATGGTGCTGCTCCAGGAAACGGGCATCGATCTCACCGGCAAGGAAGTGGTCATCGTCGGACGCTCGAACATCGTCGGCAAGCCGGTCGCCTTCATGTGCCTCCAACAGCATGCAACGGTGACCATCTGTCATACGCGGACAGTCGACCTCCCGGGGAAAATCGCCAAGGCGGACATTCTCATTGCTGCGGCAGGCCGTCCGGAGGTGATTCGCGGCGAATGGATACAAGAGGGAGCAGTTGTCATAGACGTGGGAGTCAACCGTGTCGGCGATGGAAAACTCGTCGGTGATGTGGAGTTCGCCGGCGCGGAACAGCGTGCCGCCCACATAACGCCGGTACCAGGCGGTGTCGGGCCCATGACCATTACCATGCTGCTGAAAAACACGCTGGAATCGGCACAACAGACACTTCGGAAGGAACAGGCCAGGGAAAAGGATCAGCCATGCACGTGAAAAAGGCCGTTTTCCCCGTCGCCGGATTGGGGACCCGCTTTCTTCCCGCCACAAAAGCATCGCCCAAGGAAATGCTGCCCCTCATCGACAAGCCGCTCGTCCAGTACGTGGTTGAGGAAGCCGTCGCGGCCGGCATTGAGCAGATCCTCTTCGTCACCGGACGCGGCAAGCGTGCCATCGAAGATCATTTCGACATCGCCTTCGAACTTGAATCGATCCTGCGGGAAAAAGGCAAGGAAGATGCCGTCAAGGAAGTACGTGAAATCGCTGAGATGATCAGCATCTTCTACGTCCGTCAGAAACAGGCGCTGGGTCTTGGCCACGCCATTCTCTGCGCCCGGGAGTTCGTGGGCAATGAACCCTTTGCCGTGCTCCTCGGCGACGACATCATCCATGGGGAAACACCCTGCCTTGGCCAATTGCTCGATGCATTCCGCCAGCACAAGGGACCGGTCCTCGCCCTTGAGCAGGTGCCCATGGCAAACATTTCCTCCTACGGTTGCGTCAAGGCAGACCGCATCACTGAGCGGACCTACCAGGTAACCGACCTGGTGGAAAAACCGAAACAGGAGGACGCCCCCTCGGACCTGGCAATCATCGGCCGCTATGTGCTGACCCCGGATATTTTCCCTATCCTGGAGAAACAGGAGCCGGGCAAAGGCGGTGAAATTCAGCTTACCGATGGGATTCTCACCCTGTCCCGGCAGCGGCAGATCTATGGCTGCCGCTTCCGAGGCACCCGCTACGACTGTGGCGACAAACTGGGCTTTCTGAAGGCAACCTTCGACATGGCCCTGCAGCGACCGGAACTTGCCGGAGAACTGGCAGAATACCTGCGGCAACGACTGGGCTGCCCTTCCCCATAACAAACCCGCCTGCCTCGCGCAGCACCCCGTGTAAACACCACAACAGTCTGCAACGGCCTGCTAGCGAATGCTGCCCCGAATCGTGCCATGTGACAGACCGTACTCGAAGAAGGCGATCAGGTTGAACTGCTCCTTGTCGTAGGCACGGGGAAAACTGCCAATGGGCCCCAGGGAATTAAGGGCACGAAATACCTCCCGATCAAGTATGTCGCTTCCCGAAGACCGCAGCAGCTGAATGTTCTCAATCTCTCCCTTTCTGTTAAAGGTAATCTTTACCGGCGTAACGCCTTGAATCCCGGCCCGCATGGCAGCGGCGGGATACTTCCACACGGTATAAACGGCCGTTTCGAAGCGCCGCAGAAAAGAGCCGAACTGGATGTCCTCCGTATTGAGGAACCGGGTCTCCCCCTCGGCAATTTCCGTGTCATATTTCTTGCGATAGCTTTCTTCCAGACTCGCCAGGCGTTCCGCACTGGGATAGAGCCTGGCCAGGTCAGGCAACGCCTTCCTTACCGGGAGGGACGTCGGCGATGACGTCAGTTCGCCGGGTCCCGGCGAAGGCGTCACCGGCACCGGACCGGCCGGTGACGGAAGGGAACGCAGGGGCGCCCGTGGCGGCAACCCGCCCCGGTCCCGTTCACGGTCGCCCCGGGGAGCACGTTCCTGGAGCACCCGCTGCCGGCGTTCCCCATAACGACTTGTTTTTTGCCCATGCTGGGGAAGTTCTTGCGGTTCGGGGAGGTCAGCCAGTTCTAGCATCACCGGTTCAGACTGCGTCTCCCGCTGCCGTTCGGGCATGAGGTACAGTCCGGCAAACAGCGCCCCATGGACAACCAGGGATAGGGCTATACAGTAAAGAATCGCTTTATCGATGACCGTAGTATCTCGCATGGGTTTTCGGGAAGTCTGGCACACTGAGACCCATTGTAGGGAAACCCCCTGAAAAATGCAACGCAGGACTAGAGCAGCGTTTTGTAGAGGAGCACCGCGCCGAACAGGAGAAAGAGCCCGCCGGCAGCTCGATGGATGTACCGTACGGGAAAATAGCGGATAAGCTGTTTGCCAAGGAAGATGCCCAGCAGGGATACAAGCCAGAGAGCCAGCGTCGAAGCACAGAATACCAGGACCGGGGCGTCATATTGCGCAGCCAGGCTCAGGGTGACCAATTGGGTTTTATCGCCCAGCTCGGCCAGGAGAATCATAAGAAACGCCGTGCGGATGGCGCTGGAAGCGGTCACCGGGTGATTGTCGTCGTCAGCCTGGGAATGGAGCAGGGTTGTCACGCCGAAATAGAGAAACAGGGCGGCAGAGGCCAGCTTGGTCCAGAAAATCGGGAACAGGGCAAACAGTGCCTTTCCCAGAAGAACAGCACCAAGGTTCAGGAGCGCAAACGCCAGTGCTATGCCGACAAACACCTTTTTCCAGGGGTAGCGGGCAGCAAGGGCCATGGCCGTCAACTGGGTTTTGTCGCCCAACTCAGCCAGAAATATTATGCCGAACGTTGTCAGAAAGACCGATGTATCCACTATTCCCCCTGTACAGGGTGCGCCATACCGGCCACCAGAGCCCTGCTCGCAAAGCTATCGGCGGAGCACTCCGTCAGCCAGCTCATTGACATCGTCGGGTTTACGGGGAAAATGCCGGGACAGGACAGCACCGCACTGGCCGATTACCGAGCAAAGCGCCGCACACGCCGCGCCCTCTTTGACCCCCCGGGCAAGCTCGGCGGCAAGATTTTGCCACTGGTCTGCGGGAATGAGCCGGTTGATGCCCCGATCACCGAGAATCCACACCTTATGTTCCAGGAGAGAAATGAAAATCAGGATACCGGTCTCGTCACGGGTTTTGTAGAGGCCCTGCTCGTAAAATGTCCGGAGCGCATGGTCTCGGACGGCTTCCTCCCTGCGGCCACGGCCGACAAAGGGCATCTTCAGCAGCTCCCAGCGTCGAAACAGCATCCTGGTGCCCCAGTACAGGAGCACGGCAAGGGAAATGCAGCGCCACAGGGAAGCGCCGGAAACCACCAGCGCGGCAAACTGGCCGGCACCGGAGTTCCAGCCGCCTGTTACTCCATGGACGAACGCTGCGGCAAACGCCAGCTCGGCCAGAATGGCCAAAGCCAGTGCCAGAAGCAGCGAACCCAGCAACTCGGCCTCCCGGTACCGCTCGCTGCGGTCAACCACCATGACGGCGATTTCACCGGATGTCGCCGCCTCCGCGGCAGCAACGGCAGCCTGTATCCGGTCATGCTCTTCCTGGATGAACACCGTTTCCTCCCCAGACACTGTACACGGGCACCACCGTAATTTCG
>CAYSWG010000107.1:0-8624 GCA_964434465.1 uncultured Geobacteraceae bacterium | reverse complement strand
GTCGGGTTGAACAACCAGCAGAACGGGGGTGGAAACGCTTCCAATCTGCTGGCAGGATTGGCCGGCATGGGTGGCGGTAACAACGGCGCCCTGCCCACTGATCCGGAGGAAGCCTTTCGTCTTTTGGAAAATCTGCTTTCGCAGGGGAAACCGGAAGACAGGAAGGCGGCGGTCGTGATTGAATACGTAGAATCGGTGATTACCGAGACCGATTACGCTTCAGTTCCGGCCGTAACACTCCAGCGGTGGGCGTCACTGGACTCTCCTTTGAAGGGCACGGGTAACCCCGTTGTCCTGATTGAGCGGAATCCGGAGCGCGCCAGTTCCGTGGTGAAGCACGACGATTCGTCGGTAGTGCGGATCCACATCCCGAGGCCGAATCGGGAAGAGTTGGAAGTTTTTATTCGGCACAGTCTTAAGGCTAACGGAGTAAAGTTGGCAGAAGGACTGGACGTTGCGGTTACATCCAACCTGTCAGCCGGTCTGCGATGCAAGGATTTTGACGACTTTGTCATGAAGGCGTTGGAGTCTGGCGACCCGATCAGTGATACCTTTATTTGGAGTAAAAAGGTTGAACTGATTGAGAAGCAGTCAGGCGGAGTTCTGCAGGTGGTTCGCCCGAAGCACGGGTTTGAATCCATCGGCGGGTTGGAGCACGTCAAGTCTGCACTTCGGGTGCAGATCGACAAGCTTCGCGCAGGATCCCGCACCTGCGACAAAGGATGGATCTTGATGGGGCCTCCGGGCACCGGAAAGACCATTATTGCGGAAGCCCTCGCCAAGGAGAGCGGTGTCAACTTCGTTATGTTGGGCAACGTGCTCAGCAAATACGTCGGCGATAGCGAGCGCAACATGAATCTCGCTATGGACATTGCTCGTGCCATGGCTCCGACCATCATCTTCGTAGATGAGGCGGCCGAAGCCATTGGTAACGGTGAAGGCTATAACGGGGATTCGGGTGTTTCCGATCGCGTTCGGGGGAAACTCCAAAACGTGATGGGGGATGACTCGGCTCGTGGTCAGATTTTTTTTATGTTGGCCACCAATTATCCCAACCGTCTGGCACCGGCGGTTTTGCGTGAAGGCAGAATGGACAAGCGGGTGCCTCTGCTTGTCCCGGACAGCACTGGAAGAGAAGCGATTTTCAAGGCACTGTGCCGGAAGTATGGCATTGTGTCCGAAGGGATCGACTTCTCGTCCGCCCTCAGTTCTACCGAGGGTTGGACCGGTGCGGAGCTGGAGGCTTTACTTCTTCGAGCCAAGCAGTTTGGCGAAGAGGAAGATAAACCGGTCGAGACTCGTCATCTCGACGAAGCAGTCGCCGACTACATCCCGTCGAGAGATCAGCAAGCTTTCGATCTCATGACGGCGTTGGCGATTCGCTACACCAACTCCAGACGGCTTCTCCCCGAAGCTTATCGGTCGGCTAACGGAGAAATCCAGAAGAAGATCGATGAGCTCGAACCTCAGGTGGCCGAGCGCGAAGCCAGGCGCCGGGGCGGGTTGAAGCTCTAGAGTAAAAGCGGAAAAGGCAAGTAGTTCTCGTGATTCGTCTATTGGCTGGCAACCAATAGATAATAAATTGCGAGAGCGAAATGGTTGAAAATACAACAGGAGGTGAGTACCTGCTAAGATCAAGGGAATAAGCAGGAGGATGGGTGGTTGATTTATGCCTTCCACGCCCCACGGATTTCTGCGAAATCCCTACCAAAAAACTATGCAAATCAGGTAAATGCTGATCAAGCAATATCCGTGTAAAACTTGATTAGCTCGGTGGAACTTTATACCGTAAAAATGAAGTCGGTAATGCGCCAGGCCGAAGCTGGCGCAGGTTTCAACACGCAAATGTTTGTCGGCTATTTCAGGGATAATCCGACAAACAGTTGAAGCTACGGGAGTTCACACATTTGCTTGTTGGTGTGTGCGTTTCCTTTCCCTATCAAACTGAAAAACAAGCATTGAGTAAATTAAACTTAATCGGCGGTTGGCAATCATCCGTCGCGCGTTAACCCCAAGTGGAATAGCGGTGCTTAATAAAGGCCACAGGCCTAATGAGCCGTTAGCTCCAGCAAGGTCGCAGAGTTTATTAAAATTGTCTAGGCTGACAATCGGAATGCTTCAAGTATCGCAGTTAGATGCAAGAAGTAAGCGGCTAGTCGATCGGCCGTCCGATTCATTCGGTTGCGAGTAGCATGCGCAATCGGACAAGGCGAAGATTGAACGCGTCTCATCCGCGAAAATTTAAATTTAGCCTAGGGCTTGATGAGAGGCTCTATAAAATTCTTTAGCTTGGCTAGCTATTGGCGGCGCTGTGCTTCGCCGTAACCTCGCACTAATCGCAAGTTAGAGCGAGGAAAGCACTCGCCCGGTCATACGACAGGGCGAGGGTTTAGGGTTTTGAAGGGCGAGTCGTTTTTCAGATTCGTCCCTTCTTCCGAACTTATCATTGAATGATGATAGGTTCAGAGGAGGATTGGCATCTTCTTAAGCATCGGTTATTTGGTTAGTGGCCAAATCGCCAAAAATGTTTAAGAGGAAAAACATGAAACCACGAACAAGGAGGTGCAAAACTTTCGACTAATTGCCTCGCGGCGAAGCGGAAGGGCTCGTTGATCTCTAGAGCCGAAGCATGAGGGGGAGATCTAGGGTAGGAGAAATGGTAATCTTCTATCGACCCCACTTTTTACCCGGCTATGCGTTTGGCCGAAGACAAACGTAGGGTCTGGATGCCAAAGTCAGACAGGCTTGGAATCCTGTTTGATTCCAGATTAAGCGCTTTATGTCTACCTCGGCATAAAGAAGTGGTTTATGAGGGAGTGGGGTGGTTTGCAGGTTCTGTTCCGGAACTTAAATCATCTTGCGAATGGCCGCCGTTATTCCGGCCAGGTTAAAAGCCGACGATCGGTTTGGGTGTTTAATAAAGGACTTAAGTCCTAAATAGCCTAATCAATCGTAATTCAGTCCATGCTTTTCGGACTGGAAGAATACAATTCTTCAGGCAATCGCCTGATGGAGGCGCGTGCTCCGTCTCAATTTCTGTCTAATCGCAAGTTAGACGGAATTGAGCACTTTTCGAACATTGACAACAGAATAATATCAAACACAGTTCGCCGAAAAGGCGAAAAGGAGGCAGTCATGACAGATTGGTTAATTCGGAATCAAAGAGAGGATGAGCTTAAGACAAGATTTTATCTTGAGTTCGTTCCGGGATTGATTGGGCGGCGGTTTCACATGCCGCGCGGATACGGTCACGCTGAATATGTAATTCATGGCGGACCGGAAACGTGGCGACTGGGGAGAGATCGTCACAAAGCTTTTGTTTCCTTGTCCGGTGAGCATCCGGAACTTTGCAATCACGGCGGCAATGATGTTGTCGCGATCGTGACGGAAAGACTGGGCGGTTATAATGGACCGTGCACTCTTTCGACCTTGCAAGATATCCTGAATGAGTTTCAGGGTGAGGAGGTGTCTTGAAAGAGTCAAAGTTGTTTCTTATGTGGTGTTTGTTGGCAACATATTCCGCTTTTCGCGGTTTAGTGCCAATGAACTATAGACAGATGGCATATTTGGTGGATGTGATCATGATCATATCCTTTCCGTTTGTTGTAAACATAAAGACAGGAGGTAGAAAATGGACAAACGGCGGATTTACCCGCATGGACTTGAGGAGTACGAGCAGACACTTGGCTTGCGTTGGCCTATATCGTATTATCTGATGCCGGAGGCGCATACCTGTCAGGTCGTCTGCGACGGTAAGGAAAAGAAGTGTGAGATTTGGATTAACGGTACGACGTACCGCAATCCGGATCTCATGTTTGCGGATGTCATCCACGAACTTTGCCACTGCAGTTTGGCAGAGCAAGTAGATCCGGCTTTCTCAACAGTTTTCTTTACTGAAAAGTGGAATGAGATAGCCAGGAGAGATCCGGCCAAGTTCGATCAGCTGGCGCGCATGATTTACTATGCGTGGTCGCATGTCGATATCTGGGTGAACGATCTTCGTTTCGCCCACTGGCCAGAGCTCACAGCAGAGGATCACAATACTTTTGCGCAAGGAATGGCAGCAGTCGTCCAAGCGCAGGAGTGGCGTGTCCTACAGTCACCCGAAACCGTTCTTGGTTTGGCTCAATACCAAGCCGAGAGGAATCGGCACAACGTCAACTCACCTGATCTGTTCGCAGGTTTAGAGGCGAACGGAGTGGGCGTAGATGACCAAATCCGAAAACTGGCTAACTACTTTGAGTCCCTTCCTCGGTTGAAGTTCAACCAGAGAAAGGACTTGAAGGCACTGGAGAAATCCGTGTGGGATGTGGCCAAGATGCTCAACTTTCCCATCAGCCCCCGGCTTGTCTGGGAGCAAAGATGGGTCTGGAGTCTCGACTAAAAAGAAGGAGGCGAAAAATGAGAAACGGAAACTTCAGCTACGAGCTGAAGCTGTCGGAAGCTTTCGTTGTCCACCGCGGCGTAAGTCAGGGTGGCAAGAAGCTATCGGCAGATCAGCGGAGAACCTTCTGGCAGAAAAACAGTCAGAAGGTGGAAGGCGTCGAGATCAAAGCCGACAAGGTGGCGATCTCGCTGGTTGGTCTCCGAGTTCTTCGCGAGAAGAATCTCGTGATCGTTTCAAACCCCGGGAAACCGAGGATTTGGACGATCAAGCGGATCATGGAATCCGCTGAGCGGAATCAAGTCATTCCAGAACTGACGCAGGGATCGTCCCAGCGTCGAGGCGGACTGAAGCTGTAGTCCAAAATGATCCAAACAATGTTTGCCTCAGGGGCAAACGCAACCGAAACGAAAGGAGAACGGAAATGAAAGGCGTATACTATAACCGACACGCAAGTTACGACAGCAATGAAAACAAGGATGACTGGCATCAGCCGGTCGAGGGCGAATCAATCATTCTTAACCGTCAAGCGTTTTCACGTTTTTTCCCCGAAGTTCAAATTCAGGGAGAGATTGTCTGGAGATGTGAAGATCACAGTGACGAGCGTTGCGAAGGTTGCAACGGGTGCGGTCATAACGTGAAGCTTACGTTTGATCGCGACGGATTCGTCGTCAACCACATCGGTGACAACCAGACCCACATGATCGACGAGTTCAGCTGGGGCTGGAGCGGAAGTGGAGCCACCGAGCATTGGTTTGACGATGGGGCGATCTGCCTCAAGTCGACCAATGAGTACAGGTCAGGTTCCGGGCTTACCGCCGATTCCGGTCGAGTCGTGGCCTACAACCGCAAGGTGGAAGTCGACTCGTTTCGCGGGGACTGCAAGGACGAAACGCGGACTTTGCCACAGGCTGGAAAAATCTGGGCAGAGTTCGTTAATCACCCTGCCAGTTACCGCGCTAACTGGACCGGTTTCAGTATGGGATCCTTGGACGGTGGTGGAAGATATACGTCATCTGGCGGTTGGGTTTCCGATGCTACTCCGATTATTGGGGATGCGTTGGATAACTTAATCGAGGTGATGTTGTCCGGTAATCTCGGACAGCCGACCGTGTGCAGGCACAATCGCAATGTGCAAGCGCATATCGTCGCTTCCGATCCTGGTAAGATTTCCCTTTATCTCTGCAAGTCCTGCCGGATGCGCGGAGTGCGGTGGGAGGAATTCATCACAAGAAACCGTCAGGACACTTGTCCGTATTTCCGCCGCGCTTGCAAGAGTGTGGTGGAGAGATCGGATTCGTTTCCGGACTGGTTCGCCTGGGGAGGAGATAACCTGCTTTCCGCAACTTCCCGGATGCAGGATGGCGAACATCTTGCTTACGAAGTGGTCTATGTCCGCCGGAAGGAAGGGTTCGTTCGTAGAGCGGTTCTGCTTCTCAACAACCGTACCCGCGAAGCCTGGATGCACAGGTACAACGGGTTTGTTCCCCGGACGATGGTCGAGTTTCAGACCAAGTATGCCGAAGGTCGTCAGATCAACGGCTATATGGGGACTGGACCGACAGACGGTTACCGCGAGAATCCTAATGACAGGTTCCTGTCAGAGGCAAGGATCGCGGCGGCTGTCGCTCAGGGGCTTGAGATTCCTCTCTGGAAAAGCGATGACGGGTCTACGACTCTGATTCGTTTTTCGATTGACACAGAAGGTCTTCCGAAGCTCCAAAAAGGAGAAGTAGGAGGACTGGATGTTGTCCCGTTGACCAGCGATGGCAATGAGGACAAGAATGCCAGTATCACCGAAAAACCGCAACCGTTCTACACCGACCAGAACGGCAACGAATACTACCTTTTACAGGTCGGCAATCCCTGGGTCGGTGGTCTGGCCATTCGCAAAGGCTCGCAAGAGCTCAAGCGGGTGGATAGCACCACTGGTTACTGGTATCTTATGCGAGTTGGCGCTCCGGTTTCAACCGAAGTGCCCTTGTGGGAGAGGCCAGAAGGCGAGCACTTGAAAAAGCTCGTCGCGTTCCAGCGGTCCCAGGGCCGCATCAACAGCATAGCCGTTGTCTCTCACGGCGGCTCGTCTCATCACTTCGAAAACCGAAAGGAATTCGAAAATGGGGCGATCATTGAGAGCGATCACGACCACTTCTACTCGGCGAATTGGATTGTTCGAGTAGAAGAACGGCTTAAGCAGGCAACAGCGCAGATGTTTCGCGCCTACTTGCCAGAAGAGCTTAAGTCGGCGGTGACGACGATCGAGTAAAAGAAACCTCGTCCACCCGAGGTGCGAAACGAAACGGGTCACAGGAGTGGATAATGGCTCACACCCACGCACTATTTTCAAAAGTGCGGGGCAAGAGGGTTTAGGGTTTTTGAAGGGCGAGTCATCACGATTCGTCCCTTCTTCCGAGGAAGACAATGAAAATTGTTTTATTCAGAAGAAGCAAAAATTATTCTTTATTTTTTGCTATGAACATGTAAAGATATTATAAGCCCGCCTTCGCTTAAGCTATGGCGGACAAGCCGGTAGAAAAACCGCAAAGAGCATGAAAAGCAGTAAATATTATTTCTATCTCTCTCCAGAAACAATGCTTATTCTTTTCACTAAGCGCTCTTAGCGGATTTTCTGCCGGTTTTTTGTATTTCCGAACTTTGACTTGTCGGGCAAATCGTGGTATGGTGCAAAGTCAAAATATTATGCCACGAAGCCGATTTCAAAAATCTTGTTTTCAAATTAGGACCCTTTCGCGAGGGTCTTTTGGCTTTTATAGCGGGCAAAAAACTTTATCTTTTCTTTATTTTTCTTTCAGAAAAAATTTATTTGACTTATGAATTGTCGAGCGTTATTATACACCCCCAACAAGGGTGTTTTAATATATTTAAAAACGAAAAGACCGCAAAAAGTCGGTCTTTTCCGGCTCAAAATGGAAGCGCAATTTCCAGATTGAGCTGTTAATAATTTAACACGAAAGGCGTTAACCGCCTAACGGCTGTAATGCTTTTCGACAAAAAGGTGTTATGAACAAATCCAACCACAGGGCCTTGGGGCGCTACGCCTACGGAGGCAAGATTTGTCTTGGTGTCTGCAATGATTGCGGCCGAGAGCATTATCTGACTATCGATCAGGTACAAGAGGTCGTTAACAACAGTTACATAAAACCTCGCACCGGATGGCAACAAAAATTCAAAGGTCGTGTTGCGGTCTTCGAAAAAGCATTTAGCCTATTTATCTAAGTCCGAAATCCATCGGACTTTTTTTATACCTTAACAGGAAACCCCGCCCGACTAAGGCGGCGGGTCCAGGAGCCGCCGCAGGAGGGCGGGGATGAATGGAACAGAGGAAACCCCGCACTCAAAAGCCGTCCCGTTAGGGCGGCTTTTGAGTGCGGGGAGGACGTCATTTAAGTTTTATGAAATTATCAGAAGCAGAATTAAAGTTTTTTGCATGGTGCGAACTGGAGCAGAGCTATTCTCCAAAAACCGTGCTGAATTACGAGCATCATTTCCGGCATTTCTATGAGTGGACGGATGATATCGAAATTAAGCAAATCGACGAGGAGTTTATTTTGAAATATAAAAAGCATTTGCTCGACACAGACCACGCTTATCAGAAAAATAGAAAAATCAAGAATTCAACCGTGGGCGAGAAAATGAAAATGATCAGAATGTTTTTGTTATGTCTGAAGTTAAAAGGCATCAGGGCGATGTCGCCGAATCGCGTGCCCAAAGGCGTAAGAGCGGATGACCGGATTATTTTTTTTACTCAGGCTGAATTTTTCATGATGGCGGACAAAGTTGATGTCAGCAACACCGAGGGGAAAAGAGATCGGGCTATTCTCGAAACTTTATTTGCTACTGGCATGAGGTTGGAGGAGATGATCAAGCTTAATAGGGATATTGATGTGGAGTATGGTGAAGTGGTGGTCAAGGGCAAATTCGACAAGATTCGGACGGTATATCTTAACGACAGAGCAAAACATTGGATCAAAGAATATTTAAAGACCAGACAGGATAATTATCCGGCGTAGTTCACTTTTGTCAGAAAGAGAAATGATTGGACCGAGCTAAATCAAGGCCGGGTAGGAAAGCGATCGGTGCAGGAGGTGGTCAAGAAATACGTCAAATTAGCGGGGCTACGAAGCGATATTTCGACCCATAGTTTCAGGCATTCCTTTGCCACGCATTTAATCACTAATTCCTCGTGGGCTTGCCCCGAGGTTACCTTGTAGGAAGGGTT
>CAYSWG010000106.1:0-8656 GCA_964434465.1 uncultured Geobacteraceae bacterium | reverse complement strand
ACATTGGTACCGAGAGCGGCCTGGTTTTCAATGCTCCTGACAGGCTCTATGCCGGGGAGGGACGGCGTTTTCCCGTTGATGAGATCAGGCACGAGGATCAGGCCGATTCACCGTTTACCATGGAGTAGGACCGGAGAGTTCGGGAACGATTGACAGGGGGAAGGGGAGGAGTGTCCTCCCCTTCTGCATTAGGCTCATGATCGATTTTTTCAGAAAATACAGTATCCGTAGCATAGTCGGCCTGACCTTGCTGGTTGCGCTCGGCTTCTACTCCATGAATCTCCGCCACCAGGAAAATACCAATGCTTTCGAGCGGGCGGTTCTCACGGTAACCAGCCCCATGGCCTCACTGCTGTATCGGATAAACAGCTTCTTTGCCGGAGTTTGGAGCCGCTACCTGTTTCTGGTGGAGGTCAGGGAAGAAAACGAGCGGTTGAAGACAGTTATCATGACATTGAACACCCGGATCATGCAGAACCAGGAAGCAGTCTTCGCGGCAGAGCGTCTGCGGCAGCTGTCTTCGCTCAAGCAGCACATCGACGCCCCTTCCCTGGTGGCTGCGGTAATCGGAGAAGAAGTTGCTCCCTGGTTCAGGACGGTTATTATTGATCGCGGCTCAGTCGACGGCGTCAGGGAAGGGATGCCGGTCGTTGCCGCGGCCGGAGTCGTCGGTCGCATAATCAGGGTTTCAACGAACAGTTCCCGGCTGCTGCTGCTCACCGACCACGCCAGTGCCATTGCCGGCACCGTGCAGCGTTCACGTGCCCGTGGCGTTGTCAAGGGAAAAGGCCGGGGGGTATGCAGTCTGGATTTTTCCGAGCGGGGCGAGGATGTCCGGGTAGGTGATGTGATTATTACTTCGGGTGTCGGTGGCGTATACCCGAAGGGGATCCCCATTGGCGAGGTATCTACCGTGAAAAAAGGGGAGTTCGGTATATTCCAGACTGTCGTCTTGCGGCCTTTTGTCAGTACTGCCCGGCTGGAAGAAGTTCTCGTACTCCTGCGCTAGCCATGGTCAGGTATCTTAATTTATTCGCACTTACGGTTCTGGGCGTTCTCCTCCAGGTAAGCATTTTCCCCGCTTACCTGGCCGATCCCTTCAAACCAAATATTCTCATTATTTTTGTTTCCTATCTTGGCTTCCGGGTGGCCATGCCCCTGGGCGCCTGCGCTGCGTTTGGCCTCGGGCTGATTCAGGATTCGTTCAGCGGTATCTACTTCGGGCTGAACGGGTTTTCCTATTTGCTGATCTACGTGCTGTTTCATGGGACTGCCGTGCGTCTGTATACGGAAAGCCGATCCCTGATCGTGCTTGGCGCCTTCCTGGCCTCTCTGCTCAACGGCTGTATCCAGTTGTTGCTGCTGGTCCTCTTTTCCGAAGCCCAGGGTGTCTACCGCTCACTGTTCCAGTCGCTGCTGCCCCACAGCGTCATGACTGCAGCAGTTGCCGCCGGCGCATGTCTGCTGCTCTTTCCCAGGACCAAGGAAACTGCCCGATGACCGAGTTTCGCACCATCCGAGAGTCACGAGAGCCGTCGCGCCGGTTGCTGATCCTGACCATCGGGGTTACGGTGCTCTTTTTCGTGCTGTTGTCGCGTCTCTGGTATCTGCAGATTGTCAAGGCGGAAGATTATTACAGCCTGTCGGAAAACAACCGACTTCGCCTTGTACCGGTTGCTGCTTCCCGAGGAACACTGCTTGACCGCAACGGCGCCGTTCTGGCGGACAATCGTGCCTCGTTCAGCGTTGCCGTCATGCCCCAGGAGGTAACCGACAAAGATCAGCTCATTGTGACACTTTCCAGACTACTGACCCTTGACCCGAAGGATCTCCGTGAGCGATGGGATAAGGCCCGCCGGCGCAGCCGCTATCAACCGATAATTCTCGCCTCGGGACTGACGCGGGATCAGGTAGAAATCCTTGAGGAAAACCATATGTTTCTGCCGGGGGTGGACGTGGCAATGCAGCCTATCCGTGACTATCCCCATGAACAACTGGGCGCCCACCTGTTCGGTCACCTTGGGGAAATGTCGGAACAGGAACTGGGCAGCGAGCGCTTCAAGGGGTACAACCCCGGGGACTACGTGGGCAAGAGTGGTCTGGAGCGCAGTTGGGAGAAAGAACTCCACGGTGTCAACGGCGGCCGGCAGATCGAAGTGGATGCCATGGGGAGACTGCTGCGTACGATCAATGAGCGAAACCCCGTCCCGGGGAACAGTCTTGTCCTGACCATCGATCTGGCCATCCAGAAACAGGCCGAGGTTGCCTTCGGCGACAAGGCCGGTGCGGCCGTTGCCCTGGACGTGCGTACCGGTGAGGTTCTGGCGTTTGTAAGCAACCCGGGATTTGACCCGGCACTGTTTGCCGGACGTCTGTCTCAGGAACAATGGAACAAATATCTGAAGGACCCGCGGCATCCCTTGGAGAACAAGGCTCTGAAGGGGCAGTACCCTCCGGGTTCCACCTTTAAAATCATAACGGCTTTGGCAGGTCTTGAAGAAGGGATGATTACCGAGAAGACAACGGTCCATTGTTCCGGTTCCCACAAGCATGGTAGCCGGGCGTTTCGCTGCTGGAAAAGGAGCGGGCATGGCACCGTCGATCTGAGGAAAGCACTCAGGGAGTCCTGCGATGTATATTTCTATCGACTTGGCGAACAGCTGGGCGTTGACAGAATTGCTCTCTACGCGAAGAAGTTTGCCCTTGGTCAATCCCTGGGCATCGGTCTTGATCATGAAAAGGCCGGTCTGGTGCCGACCACTGCCTGGAAAATGAAGCGGTTCGGCCAGAAGTGGCTTACCGGGGAAACACTGCCCGTTTCCATCGGTCAGGGGTATCTGCTTACGACACCGATTCAGTTGGCCGCCATGACTGCCGCAGTAGCCAACAATGGTACGGTCTATCGCCCCCATCTGGTGAAAAAGGTCGTCAACCCCGAAGGGGCCGTGCTGCGTCAGTTCGCTCCTGAGATCGTCGCCCGGGCCGGGCTCCGTCCGGAGAGTTACCGTCTGGTGACCAAGGGATTGTTTGCTGTGGTTAATGAAGCTGGCGGGACAGGCAGCGCCGCACGCCTCTATGAGGTCAAAGTTGCCGGAAAAACAGGTACGTCCCAGGTGGTCAAGCTCCGTGACGGGCGGGGCTTCATACCCTATCAGTTCCGGGATCACGCCTTGTTTGTGGCTTTTGCCCCCGTGGATAATCCGGAGATTGCCGTTGCCGTTGTGGTAGAGCATGGCGGCAACGGCAGTACGGCTGCAGCGCCGGTTGCAGGCAAAATTCTCCGGGCTTACTTTGAGGGTAAGGGTGTTATCAGGCGGCCGGAACTCCAGAAGCAGCTCTCTTCGGCCGTGCGGGAGCGCTCCGACGCGTCCGGTGTGGCTGAATCTCCCGACCAGGAAAGGCGGGAACCCCATGATTGACCGACGGCTCATTACCAATTTTGACTGGGGTCTTCTGCTGCTGGTGCTGCTTATCGCCGCTCTTGGCGTGGGGAATATTGCGAGCGCCACCTATTCCTATGATCCAGCGGAAACATCCTATGCCGTAAGGCAAGGTTACTGGATTCTTATCGGACTGCTGCTGGTCGTGCTGACCTGCAGCATTGATTATCATCTTTTCGACGATGTGGCTTACTGGTTGTATGGTGTTGCCGTTACTCTTCTTTTGCTCGTGCTCTTGGTCGGTAAGAGTTCCATGGGTGCAACGCGCTGGTTGAACCTGGGTCTTTTCAGCTTCCAGCCTTCCGAGTTGATGAAAATTGTCATCATCATGGTTTTCGCCCGCTATTTCAGTGCGATATCACCTTCCGGCGGCTTGACGCTGCGGGATTTGGTTAATCCGTTTCTGTTTCTCGGGGTTCCTGTACTCATGATCATGAAACAGCCTGACCTGGGCACGGCGGTTATCGTTGCGCTCATCGGCTTTTCCATGATGTTATTCGTCGGGGTGCGTTGCAAAGCTGTCCTGACACTTGTTCTTGCCGCCGTACCGACGGTGTTTTTTGGTTGGCACTTTTATCTCCATGATTACCAGAAGGAGCGGATCCTCAATTTTCTCACGCCGGAGCGCGATCCCCTCGGCACCGGTTATCATATCATCCAGAGCAAGATAGCAGTCGGTTCAGGCGGGTTTCTCGGCAAAGGCTACCTCCAGGGTACCCAGACGCAGCTCAATTTCCTTCCGGAGCAGCATACTGATTTTGCCTTTTCTGTTTTTGCCGAGGAGTGGGGCTTCGTGGGATGCCTGATACTTCTTGCCCTGTATCTGTCTCTGGCGTTGTGGGGATATACTATTGCCCGAAAATGCAACGACTGCTTCGGCAGTCTGCTTGCAGTGGGTGTCACATCCATGCTTGTCTGGCATATCGTTATCAATATCGGTATGGTGATCGGATTGTTTCCCGTTGTCGGCGTTCCGTTGCCGCTTTTCTCCTATGGCGGCACCTCCATGATTACGACCATGATCGGTATCGGCATCCTGCTCAATGTGCGCACGCGACGCTTCATGTTCTGACCGGATCCTGCTCCATTTCGGATACCGCACCTGCCCAGTCATTCTGTTGTCTTCCCCGCCTGTCCGGCCCCGTCACGCATTCTGTTCGAGGTACGCGGCCACTCCGCACCATTCAGTGTTTAGCTAATTAAAAAATAATAATTCGAGTTTATGTGTTCGGCTCCGATACGGTAGAATAAAAGAATGATCATCCTTCGCCATGCTGCCCTCTACCATTCCTTGACCGTGTGGTATGCAAAAAGGGTGATCTTCGCACCGTTACTACCCTGGAGAAGTCGTATGAAGTTCAAGACAAAGTTGGTGCTGATCAATGTGGTGATTCTCGTTGCAACCATCTCCGTGGTTACCGGCACGTGCCTGTATGAATTCAGAAGTGCCCTGCTGGGACAGGCTGGACAATCACAGGATACCCGGCTCAAGACTTTCTGGGAGCTGCTTTCAGTGAAAGGAAGGGAATTCCTTGTTGCAGACGGCAAGCTTGTTGTTGGTGAAACGGTGCTCAATGGTGATTTTTCCCTGCCGGATCGACTGAAGGAACTGTGCGGGGGCACGGCGACCATTTTCATGGGCGATACGCGCATTTCCACCAACGTGCTGAAAGACGATGGTTCCCGGGCAGTCGGTACCAAACTTACGGGGCCGGCCTATGATGCGGTTATCGGCAAAGGCCAACCCTATCGCGGCGAGGCGGATATTCTTGGTACGCAATATTTTACCGCCTATGACCCCATCAAGAATGCTGCCGGCCAAACGATCGGTGTTCTGTATGTGGGGGTGAAAAAAGACGAATTCTTCGCCCAGTACGACCGTTTGAAACTGCTGGTGATCGGGTTGTCCCTGGTAATACTTCTTCTGGCTGCCTACGTGAACAGGGTGTCCATTTACCGTGCCTGTCGACCGATTGCCATGATCCACGACGTGCTTGTCAAGGCACGGACCGAAGGTGATCTTTCCCAACGTCTCGACTGCAAGACAAACGATGAAATCGGCGTTATGTGCTCCGCGTTTAACGGCTTCCTTGATACTCTCAATGGGATACTTCGGGAGATTTCCCAGTCGGCTGCGCAGTTGACTGACTAGAGCGGCAATCTGCTGGGCACGTCGGAACGGATGGCTACTACTGCCGATGCTGCTGCCGGTCAGGTGGCAACGGTGGCCACGGCCAGTGAAGAAATGGCGTCAACGGCCAATGACGTGGCCCATAATTGTTCACTTGCTGCCGATGGTTCCCAACGGGCCAGTGATTCGGCGTTGGCCGGATCCGCCGTTGTCCAGGAGACAGTTTCTCTTATGGGTCGTATTGCTGAACGGGTGAAGATTTCGGCCAAAACTGTGGAAAGCCTCGGGGCACAATCGGATCAGATCGGAGACATTGTCGGCACAATTGAGGATATTGCCGACCAGACCAACCTGCTTGCCCTCAATGCGGCAATTGAAGCCGCCAGAGCCGGTGACCAGGGACGGGGTTTTGCCGTGGTAGCCGATGAGGTGCGCGCACTTGCGGAACGAACCACCAAGGCGACGAAAGAGATCGGTGCCATGATCAGGGCGATTCAGCAGCAGACACGGGATGCCGTAGTATCCATGGAGGAAGGTGTTGGTGAGGTGGAGCGTGGTACGACGGAGGCCGCCAAATCGGGACAGGCCCTGGATGACATTCTTGAGCAGATCAATGCCATGAGCATTCAGGTCAGCCAGATTGCCACGGCAACCGAGGAACAAACCGGAACCACCAATGAAATCAGCCAAAGCATCCAGATGATCACCGAAGCCGTACGTGGTACGGCCGCTGCGGCAAAGGATTCGGCGGACGCCGCCGGCAAGCTGACAAACGTTGCCGAGCAGTTACGCCGGATCGTTGCCGGGTTCCGCCTGGCGGTTTAAGCCATACGCGGAGCGCGTCTGGTCAGGCGCGACATATTGTAATGATCAGCCTGGCGGGACGCGTGCTCCCGCCACGGTGGCGACCCTCCACACCAGGTTCCCCCCCACGGTGTGGAGGGCTTTTTTGTTTTCATGGGCAGCCAAGGGAGATACCCGGTCGGCAGGCAGTGCAGCTGGAGACCTGTCGGGAAAGAACTGTGCCGGCTAAGCGCCATCCCGTGAATTGAATTGACTCAATTGTACCCGGTGCGTGCCGAAGCCTGGGGGATCTGTTGCGTCAGGCAAGGCCAAAGCGGGATACGTTTGCAGTGGGCAGCAGTTTGATAACCTTGTCCTTGATGAGAAATATGGCGGCAATCTCAAGTATGGCCGTTGTTATCATGTGGGAGACGGCATGGGTGTCACAGCAGCCGTCTTCACAGAGGAACTGGGTCAGTTGGTAGAATACCGATCCATCGGGATGGACAAGGACCCGGCCCACCTTCATGGACTTGCTTTGGTACCGCATGAAGAATGAAGTAACCGGAGAGAGCAGTTCTTCGGAGAGTTCGACGGAGAGCAGCGTTACCGACAGGGTCAAGGTTCTGGTGCCCGGATTGGGCAGGCTGGCGCTGCAGGACACAATTCGGGACGGCATTTCCGGGCAATCCGGAGTGGGGATCATCAGTGAGAACCAGAGGACACTCGGGTGGGTTGTTTCGAATCGTATCTGTTTTGCCTGAAGGTATTCCTTGAAAGCCTCGAGGGCGTGCTTCATTGGGCTGGTCCTTTCCGGAGTGGTTCTGGTCGTTCTGGTATCCGCTTTGTGAGGAAATCTGACTGACAAGGGTATAAACCGTGATGCCAGGGAGAGCTGTGGCCGAAATGGGCAGGGATCAGAGCGGCGACGTCCGACCATCGGTGGGAATGGGGGGGCTGCTTCGGACGGCACGACCGGTGCGGACTTTCCGGGGGTGCTGGTACCGCCTCGGCAACAGCCCCCTCCGTGCAACTGCCGACGAATGCGGAACCATGGACGACGCGCTGCAGGCTGCGCGGAAAATTCATTGCTGGGTCTCCATGGTGTCCCGTGGCGGGGCCGGCGTGAAATAGCCGATGATCAGCAGGAGAATGCCTACTCCCACGAAAGAAATAATTCGGGCTACCGTTCCGGTGCCGGAAAGATCCACGAGGAACAGTTTGCCGACGACAAGGGCAAGAAGTCCGGCTCCGGTCAGCCAGACCGGCCGTTTGGAACTCCTGGCCGCATAGATCATGACGCACAGGGCAAGAATGCTCCAGAAGAGGGACAATGACGCCTGAAGCAGCACTGAGCGGAACAGGGGGCCTGGGGCAAAGGGTACGGCGCCCCAGTGGTGTACTGTGCGGATGAGCGCGCCGGTCAGCCAGAGAAACAGGGTGAGCGAGGTCAGCACGGCCAGTGGTCTGGTCCAGGCGGGATTGTTCCAGATGGTGGGGTAGAGCGGCCTGGATTTTGAGAAGGAGACAGCCAGGCTGAACAGGCTGAAAAGGACCATCAGGTCGAGGGGGTTGAGCAGCGGTATGTAGGCCAATGGAGCAGGATTGCCCGATGAAATGAGGTTTGCTCCCCAGATCCATGCCACCAGGAACAGGACAAGGGGCCCGGCGCCAAGGGTGCGATAGATGGTGACGTGTACGGCAAAGGGCCAGGTGATGCGCGTGCTGCAGGTTGCCAGAAGCAGCAGGACGAGAGCCGGTACGAATGCGCTTGCCGCCATAGGCCATACGGGTGAGCCGGCAATGAGTCGGTCAATGCGCCAGGCCAGCTCGATAGCGGCGAGTCCGGTGACCAGCCAGAGTGTTGCCCCATGAAGAGGGGACAGGAGCGCGGAGTGCAGGGGCTCGGCCCGATAGAGAATCAGATAACAGCAGGCCAGGGCAAAAGGCCAGAGTGCCAGGCACCCCTGACTGCCGGGATGACCGCTATCGGCGACCAGTGCCAGGGCGCACAGGTACAGTGCCGGCAGTAGACTCAATGCCGGCCAGAGCAGCGCCTGCCAGGAAAGGCGCCTTTGCAGGGCTGAGCAGGTCAATGCCGAACCGCTGAGAAATACCAGGATGGCGCCCATACGATAGGAAGCGGGAACAAAACGATTGATTTCCTCAACGCCGCCGACCAGCCACCAGAGTAAACCTCCCGCCAGCAGCACCGCTCCGGCCAGGCGTTCCGGGCCCGGGATGTTCTCTTTGAACCGGTGGTAGCAGTATGCCGCCACAGAACTGCTTGCCGCCAGCAGGG
>CAYSWG010000105.1:6160-8673 GCA_964434465.1 uncultured Geobacteraceae bacterium | reverse complement strand
CCGTCTGAATCTTAACTTTGACCCTTCCATTCATTGTATTTGTTGGCATAAAACGCATACTCAATACAGCACTTGTACAAGTAAATACTGAAGTGGCAGTGCCACCAGAATAAATGACATTAAAGGAAAAGCTACCAGAATCATAATTAATATGTCCAGTAACAGATCCAACTGTCGGAACACCAAGACTATCATTAAATGTGAATGTACCAATAAATTGATTACGGTTATCAGGTTTAATAACAACAGTAGTTGTATTAGTAACGTTTCCACCACCACTTACAGCTTCATTAGAAGTGATAGAAGTGATAAGAGTATATCTTCTATTAATACGATACAATGAATTAGATATGGTCGCAGGAGATACTGCAGTGCTAGCAATTGTAAACATATTATTTGCAATTGCAGGAGTTACAGTTAGAGCAAGTGCCCCTGGCCGAACAGACTGAGACATTGTTGGAATACGAACTGGAGTTTCTGCTCCTGCATAATTTTTTATGTAGGCCATAATTTTAATGCGTGGAATAGAAGCTATTGGAGACGATACAGGATAGACATTACACAATTCTGAAATAATTGATTCTGCATAAATATCAACAAGAATTGGGAAAGAGAGCACGGTCCAACCAAAACCCAAAGTTGAACCAGGAACATTAGCTGCTTCAGTCAAAAGCATCTCTCTTTGACGATTTACTACTCCAAGAACAGATCCTCTTACTTTAGGATCAAGTCCTTCAGTCAAAGCATCCATATATGCACGAAACATCCCATTGTCAGTAATCATTTTAAGCGCACCAGAAGGATTAGACAAATCATCACTGTGCTCAGAAAGAAAATGTTCATAATTTTCAAATAACGCATGTTCCATAATTAAAAACTCCTCTAAAAATAAAGAAAATATATTGAAATTCTAATAAAGCTTAAATTTAATTCCTTTAGAAACTACACTTTCAAACATTTCATTAATAATATCATCAATAAATTTAATAATGGTTGAATCACCTTTGATAAGTGCAACTTGATCTTTCTCAAGAAGTTTCAAGGTATCTTGTTCACAAATAACATTATCACTATCAGGAAAAAATTCAATGGCAGATTCTGGCAAAAACTCAAGAACCCGAGCATTAACATGACTTGGGTTAGATACAATATCATAAGTAATAGGTCTGATTGGATCTTGAACCATTATAGTTCCATCTTGTAAAGTTTCCACTGCACCAAGAGCTCTTAATGAAAATCCAATATCAACTTTATCCTTAGTGATTAAATTATATAAATCTGGTCCTTTAAACCCACTAAGAGTTTCAAAAATACCATAAATCTGTTTATTTTTAAATCCAATTTCACGAATTAATGCACCACAATTATTAATTTCAATTATTGATGCTCTTTTTTTAAGAACCTCTGGATCTTTAGATACAAAAAGAGGATGATCTACTTCCATAAGCAAAGATCGACCTTGTGCTTTTGGAGATAATTGATTGACAATAGATTCACAAATTGCATTAGAATAATACCGGTTATTGCGATTACGAGTTTCCGATTCCTGTAAATACGCTTTCGCCGTCAATTTAGTTTTTCCATTGCCTATGTTAGTTTCCTCTAAAACTTCAATATCATGATTATGAACAATTGAGGTTCTTTCAAAGATAAAGTTATACTTTTTATCTTTAATCATTGCGTGGTAACCTCGCTAATTGATCTTCGACAACTGGAATAATCCCATTAGCCAATGACAGTAGAGAATTATAAGAAAAATTATTTAAAAATTTTGTTATAATGTTAAAATCTTCATTTTGAATATTATGTTGGTCTAAACGGGACTTCAGTTCTTTCAATCGGTTAATTAAATAATATTTTTTTATTGGCAAGATTTCTTGAAAAGCCGGCGCTTCTTGAACATCATCTAAATCTTCATCATATTCATCTTCAGATTTAGATTGATCTTCGTTCACCATAGGTTTCGATACTTTAGAGAAAGCTTGCTGTTGCTCTGTTAATATCTCACATAAAAACATTAATCATCTCCTTTCCATTTACCCCATTTAACTTCCAACAGGAGGTGAATTAATATTAGACAATTCCATCTCAGTATCAATATCCAACTTATACTGTTTCGCTCTTTTTCTAAAAGATTCCCAATCAATATATGGGATGTATTTTTCTAATAGAAAATATGGATTAACCGGAATCTGCATAGCTTGAAAAGCGCTTGTCATATTACCAATAGAAGATAATGTCATTTCAATTAATTGAACCATTAAAACTATGGGTGGAATTAATTGAATCCTAACATATTGTGAAGGTACAAAATCTAATTTTTTATAGCGCGCAACAATATCAAGAAATTTAGTCAAACCATTTGATATTCCTTCTTGAATTTCTGCGATTTCCGTTGCAAACGATACATTAGTATGTACTAATTGTTCTCTTAATTCTATCACATCCGCATAACCTAGATCTTTTATATTCAACTAGAATCGCTAGTTCTAGTTCGCTCTTTTGAGCAGCTC
>CAYSWG010000105.1:0-6137 GCA_964434465.1 uncultured Geobacteraceae bacterium | reverse complement strand
GAGAATAGACTATATCATCATCCTAATTTTAAAATCATTTTAGCAATTTTGCGACCAATTCTGTATTATCCCATTCCGGACCAATAGAATCACCTTTTCTAATATTTTCAGAAGTGAGATAGATGAGTCGGCATCCATCAACACCTGGCCAGATGCTGTCCTTCCCTTTATTTAAAAATTTAAAATTAGGATGCTCCGCGCTTCGACTTCGCTTGAAGTCTACTCCCTTTCGGGATAGTCGTTACACCTTCAATCAAATGTTAGCAACATCTGAAAGCTTGGCTCGGTATTGTCCTATTTCTAGGAGTTTCACCGAATTCACGGAGTTATTCAAATATCATTACTGATATAAGGCACTAAAGTTAATGCTGGCGGAATTCCTGACAAACTCATGATTTCTCGTCTTGCATCCTCTAAATCAGCTATTCTAATTGTTGGCATTAATGTTTAATAAAACTCGCTAAGTTTTATTCCAAAAGGCTCTATATTACTATAGAGATCAGACTATATCTTTATCCTGTAATTTTTTCTTAAAGTAATTGAGCTGCTAACTCAATATTTCTATACTTAAACGTACCATCTTTATTTTTTGCCGTTTGATGGAATAAGATAGGTGATACAGCACCCATCAAGGATGGTTAGTCCCTGTCCTACATACTTTTGAATTTGTGTTTCTACAGGATATTCCCCGTTTCAACTCGCTTGAGTTTACGTCTTTCGACTAGTCGTTACACCTTCAATCAAATGTTAGCAGCATCTGAAAGCTTGGCTCGGTATTGTCCCAAAGGGAGTTTCACCGAATTAGAGGAATTGATTTTCATCAACATTACTATTGAGGGTGACTCAACTTTTAATCACCATGACTGGCAACTTCCACATCTATTGCCTTTTGACCGCCTTTACTTAGAACAAACATGTCTTTAAACGCTTATATTCAGTTAAAGTCGCTAATTTTAACTCGTCTTTCGACCGCTATATGTTACCATATAGACTAGACCATCTCTTCATCCTGTAAATTTTTACAACAATTGAGCTGCTAACTCAACATTATTATACTCTTCTGATTGAGTTTTATGATTCAAATCCAAATAGCCAGTTTGATATTCTCTGACTTTCTCCCAATTTTTTTTCATAATATTCATTTGCTTGTTTTCTATGACAATCTTTACATTCACTCGTTCAACCAGATAATATTCTCTTGTCTTTATAAAATTCAGTCAATTCCTTTTCGTGTCTACATTTAGAACACTTTTTTGTTTCCACTTCCACTATTTCCTCCACATAGGATTATTTTCTGTGGAGTAAGATAGACTATATGACGTCTATCAAGGATGATCAGTCCCAGTCCTCCATACTTTTTAAAGTTATTTCAACAGGATGCTCCGCACTTCCACTCGCTTGAGTGTACATCTTTCGATTGGTCGTTACACCTTCAATCAGATGTTAGCAGCATCTGAAAGCTTGGCTCGGTATTGTCCTCAACATCACTTGGTAGGAGTTTCACCGAATTCACGGAGTTTTACATCTAGAATTACTTCTAGAAGGTGACTATTTTGTTAATCACTAAGGATTTTAGGAATGCTTTTAAAACTACTCAAATCATCAAGCGTTATACGAGTATTGTATACTTTAGTATTTAATTAGATTCGCTAGATCTAATCTAGTTTCTAAAAAGAAACTACTTATAGTTACCTATAAGAATAGACTATATCTTCATCCTGTTAGATGAATAAAAATTTATTTCTGATTTTTAATTATTTGTTTAACTCTTTCTTCGCCAAATTATTAATAAGTTGATCTATTGTATAATCTGTAATTCCTTTACTTGCAACACCTAAAATACCCCTCCAATCTTTATAAAAATTATCAATTGGCGGATACTTCCCAAAAATTAAACAATCCTTTTGTGAGCATTTTTTAAGAGCAATATTATATACTTCAAAAATATGTTTAACAATCATTTCTGCAGTACAACCATTATAACATTTTGATATATCCTCTATGGACATTTCACAAATTGTAAATAAATGATGAATTAACTTCGAATGTATTTCTTCATCATTTACAGTTTCTGAATATTTCTTAACTTCTTCTATCACTTTCCCCATATTAGGTTATTTGGTGGAGTAAGATAAATGAATACGGCATTTATCAGCGCTGGCCAGTGTTGTCCTCCATATTTAAAACAATTTTAACATTCTAACAGGATGCTCCCCGTTTCGCTGATCAATCGCTTATCAGCTACGTCTTTCGACTAGTCGTTACACCTTCAACAACTAAAGTTAGCAGCTTTAGTTGAAGCTTGGCTCGGTATTGTCCTAAAAGGAGTTCCACCGAATTAGAGGAGTTTAATGTGAGCTATTAGGTTAACTCACGCTTCAATTTTTGAATCATTCCCGCTTGCATTTGTGTTTGTCCTACATCAATTGTCCACTTTCGAACAGGAGCTGCCCGACTTAATTTAATAATAATATTTGATAATTGTGATAAAATATATAACTTACATGGGAAAACTAAACTATCAACAAAAGATTGTCCATATGGGTCATGCTCAGCAGATGGAATTGTAAATGCAATCATATTACTTGTAGGAACAAAGCGAACTTTCAACCGATTATAATGTGTACTTTTTGATGCAAGTTCTTGTTCAACAAATAATCTTCTCAAATATTGATAGGTAGTAGGTGGTAATTTTGACAAAAGGTCATTAATATTATCCACTTGCATTTTTCCATTAAGTTTTACACTTTTTTCTAATATTGTTTTAAGAATATACCGAATTAATCTATCAATAATATTATTATTCTGAAATTTATTATCTAAGCCATGTAAATTTGTTATTCTTCCAACTAATGTTGAAAGAGACTGAGTTAAATTGAGAGATTGTGATACATGATCTCTTGTTACAAGCAAATACCCTAATATAGATCCGAAATCAGTTTCTAAAATAACTACATTGTGGGGTTTGTGAATTTTTACTAGAATATCATCATAATTTGCTGAGTCTTTGTTAAGTGTATTAGAGTTATCTAGTTTAGATGGAGACTCTTCGAGTTCAACAAAGTATTCACTAATTCTGCTTAATATTTTATCAATTTGATAATCATCTTTTGATATTGAAACCCCGGTATGATTTTTTTGAAATATTAACTGATCTATTGTTCTGTCAATATTCTTTATTTCGGCTTCGAACAATGGTACTGTAGAAGCCACATTTGAAATTGATAGATTTGGATGTTTTTTCTCACCCTCTTCATTTAAATTTACTACTTCTATGAAACAATCACCATATATTAATTCATTCGGCAAGATCTTCTTACGAAGCTTAAGTATTAAATCAAAAGATTTAATACATTCATCCGCTAATTTTTTTGCCTTATCTAAATTATTTTGATCAGTATTTTTTTCTCCAGTTAAATCTTCTGCTTCTCTTATAAGAAGACATTTTCCCGTAACTGGATTTTTTTGTAAGATATTAGCGATATATACATTTAAAATTCGCTTAATAATTGGGATATATTTATAAGCTTCATCATATACACCATACCTATCTAATCTTTCTTTAGACACTGATACAGTTTCAAGAAGTTTGTCGATTTCAGTTTTTGGTGCCTCTTTCATAAATTCATTAATAAAATCGCCAGAAATACTATCATTTACTACATTCGGGGAAATTCCTGACAAATTACCAATTACATTATCAATTCTAGCATCAATATTACCTAACTCACTATCTCCAAAAAAACTACTAAAAAATCCCATATTTATATATTACCTTTTCAAATGAGTTATAATCAACAAACTCAATCCATCAATTTTATAATGTCTCAATAAAGTTTTTATAGAAGTTTTTGATAGATAATCTTTAATAATTTCTTTTACAGTATCTTTAATAAGTTCGTTTTTAGCTCTTTCAAAGGCCTGTATAGAATTTGTTGGAGATTTATCGTGAAGATCATATTGCAGAGCTAATACTTTAATCCTACTTAATAAAATAGATTCTTTGTATAAGTCAATAATATCAAATAATACTCCCTTACTTATAACAAATTCAATTTCACGATCTTTTGATATTTTAACACTTATAAGCCAAACGATAACTGTTAAAATACTAATCAAGAGCAAGAAACTTATAAAAATAATATATGTATCCATTTATTTTAACTTATACCTTCTTTCTTAAAATGTTCTAGCATAGCATCAATTTTACTCTCATCAAGATTCTCAAGATCTTTATCCTGAAGTTCCACTTCATAACCATCGGCTTCAAGAATAGCTGCAAAAACTCTATCAACTCCTCCATACTCAGCTATAATTTCAGATTTTGCCAGATCTTCTTCCAAATTCTCCATAAATAGATTAAGACCTCTACTAAATCCATCCTCAACTGCTTCATCAATTAGTTTTACAAATTCTCTTAACATGAAAAAATCCTCCAAATAGTTTAAAAAAATGTTTTTTAATGTAAATCGAATATGCATCGACGCATACGACCAAACATCCCCGATAAATTATAGTTAGACCCAAAAATAACCTACAAAATGAGATCCGTTTCCATAATTTTTATAAAAGGGTCTGATTATCAAAATTCTAATTCATAAATAATTGTAGTGCTTCATTTGGTTGGAAAAGATTAGTTTGTTCAGAAAATAAAATATCGGTATCTTTATCTTCTAATGTGGGAATGCTCATAAAATCAGTGGATATTACATTTGTTATGGCTTGATTAATCATCAATTCAATATCTTTTTCTAATTTAGAACTCGCAACTCTTAATACTGGTGCATCTTTAATATATTCATCAATATTATTATAAATTCTTAAATTTTCTTTACAAAATAATAAAAATCTTGACTTATTTTTTTCTGAATCTTTTGATTTTGTTATTTTAATTTCAAGCGGCACGAGTACATTGTGAAGTCTGTCTTTAATAGATAATATCTCTGGTGAAATTGAATCTTGGGAAACCCCATCTGGAGTTTTCTTATTAATGACAACTTGATTTCTTACACCTTCAGATAAAAAATTTTTATCTTCCCGCATTCTCATCATATATATAAAATCTGAATAACGAATCTTCTTGTAACTATCACCAATCAATTTATTAGATCGAATTTTAGTTACATCTTCAGAATCTCTTTGATTCTGTGTTGGACTAATAATAGGAACTGCGTGTATTCTTGATAAATTTCTTAACTCTTGTACTATTGCTCCTTGAGTATCATATTCTTTCATATTTCCGAATACACTTGTCGTAGGAACCATTGTATCTAAATAATCAACAAATATCATTTTGGTTCTATACCCTTCAACTGTTAATCTATCAATGAATCTTCCAAGATCACCAGGAGAAAAGCTATTTTCATTACAATGTTTTAAGATTAAACTACATTTTCCTTGTGTAACTTTTAATAAACTGGATTTTAATAAATTTTTAAACATTTTTTGAAGAGATGAAATCATATGCATACTATTATCTATTGTCATTCCCATAATCTGTTGAGATCTGGTAACTTCATATGCTTTTGCAAATAGTTGGCGGATTACTTCAAATTTATAATTCCCAAAAATAGAGATGAATCTTCTACTTAATTTATGAATATCCGAATTTTCAACTGGAATCGCTACTTCCAGCTCGCTCTTTCAAGCAGCTACATATTACTATGTAGACAAGACTATATCATCATCCGTTTTGATAGTTTTATTTGGCCATATTAAATTGTTCAAACAATCCTTTATTATTCCATTTTTCATCAATAAAATCATGCTTATTACGATTCACTGTACATTCGAGCGGTTGAAGATTTTCTAAGCTCCAACATTTCTTAAACTCTTCATCTTCATAAGATGTAAAAACAAAAGAAGCAAGTGGCCCAATATGATCAATTTCCCAATAAGATCCGCAGTTACACCAACTCATTTTATCATCAAATTTCGATTCAAGATGAAGCTTAAGATCTTCCATTGTATGATTTAAAATTTTATTTATTGGTGTTCCACCTTTACCATAAGGTCATTTTTCGGGTTCAGCCAAAAACCATTTCCTTCTATCTACTCTTTCTACAATATTGCAAACTATCATTTTTCGGATGCTCCGCGCTTCCACTCGCTTGAGTGTACTTCCTTTCGGAATAGTC
>CAYSWG010000104.1:0-8722 GCA_964434465.1 uncultured Geobacteraceae bacterium | reverse complement strand
TCGTTTGAAAATACTACCTTCATGAAATAGTAAAGATAACCATTTTTGCCTTCCTTGTGCCGTATTGCAGCCAGACCACGACCAATAATCATGTCGCAGTCAGCGATATTTAAGCGTCCCACTGGTGCCCTGACGCTGAACAAAATATCGCCAGTTTTTGCCTTGCGACCCTCAACTGAACAAAATGTCACCCTTTTGGGAAACCTTTCTCCGTAAGTGCCAACACCTTGATTAAACGGCAATCCATCCCCGGTCTCGTTATAAAATTCGGATTTTGGACTTTGTCCCATTGTCAGGTTGATAATTTCGCCAAACTTCCCAATTTCCCACCCCTCCGGCACCCCCTTCACAACCTTCACTCTTTCATGCCCCGGAAACCGCAGCCGCACAAACCATTCGCGGTAGATTTCCTCAGCCATCTTTTCTAAAAGGGCAATGCGACGCTTGTTGTTTTCGATTAGGTCGTCATAGGCAAAAACCGCACTCACAATTTTCTTCTGTATTTTTTTGTCTTCCGGGAAGCAAACGGGAACTCGCCGGAGAATACCCGTGTTCAAGTTCGGCATTGTTGCGCCTACAGCTTGATTCTCAACCCAACCAGCTATTTCCGGTAAGCTAAGATACAGGTGAAGAAATTCAGGTAATACAGCAGAATTGCCGAGCGTAATCCTTAAGCAGCCAGTTCCGCACAACCAGCCTACATTTTCTTCTCGTACCAGAGCTTGCCTGCCAATATCACCACGGCGTCCGTAAACTATGTCGCCTTTAGAAAGTTTATGTTTACAAAGACGGTCCACATGTAAATCTGAAACCCTGGCAATTTTTGATTCATTAAATTTCCCACCAGCAATATCTGCAGGCATAACCACGGGAGTGCCTTCGAGTTGGTAATCCGACTGATGTAGCTGTGAGCCAAAAGGTCCCGTCCTAACCTCTCCTCCCCCAGCATCGCATAATTCACCGATGGTGCTTTTAAGCCAAACGATCATTCTTCACCCGCAATCAGAACAACATTGTGGGCAATCACCTTCTCCAACGCCCGCGCTGCCTCGTTCAGCCCCGTCAGCTCCTCATTCATCGACAGCAGTTCGCTGACAAACTCCTCCTCAGTCTTGCCATCCTCCTCAATCACCACCCCCACATAGCGCCCCGGATTAAGGGAGTAATCCTGCTCCTTCACCTGCGCCGGTGACGCCAGCTTGCACAGGCCGGTGACATCCTCGTACTCGGCCTTGGGGAAACGCTCCTGCAGCCAGTGGATATGGCGAAAAAAGCTCTCGGCGGTCTTCACCTCGTCATGCAACGCCTCCAGCGCCTCCTTCAGCAACTTTGTCTTGCGGTCCGTGCTTCCCCTCTTCCCTTCGGCTTTGGCGGCCTCGGCCTGTTGCTTTTCATGGTGGCGGACGATCTTGTCCAGCTTCTTCAAACCATCGTGCAAGGCGGCAAAGAATGGATCGAACGCCTCGCGCAACTGCAGCTGGGCCTTGTTCATCGTATCGATTTCGGCTTTCGTAAGGGCGGGTTTCAAACCCGCCCCTACGTATTTGTCATAGGCGGCTTGTAACGTCTTCATCCCAGCCCACTGCTTGACCAGCTCAGCCACGGCCTGCTTGCCTGCCGCGTCGTCCAGCACCTCCAGCAATTGCGCCGAAACCGGCTCCACCTGGCTCTTGTTCTCGATCAACTTTGCCATCCCTTGGCGGAAATAATTGTCGATCAGGTCAACGAATTTATGCCGCTCGCCCCGATGCAACTGGCTGATGATGGCAATATTCTGCACCTGCTCCTCGGAAAATTCCCGGTGCGCCCGGTCGATCTGGGTGAAAATATTACGGGCGTCGATGAAGAGGATCTTGTCGTCCTGCTTGGCCTTGTCGAAGAACCAGAGGGTGGCCGGCAGGGTGACGGTGTAGAACATGTTGGAAGGCAGGGTCAGCATGCCATAGATCAGATTCTTCACGATCAGGGTCTGGCGGATGTCTGCCTCGGAGTGGCGGGCGTCGGATGCGGAGTTGGCCATGACCAGTGCGGCGCGGCCGCCCGGCTTAAGTGAGGTGGCAAAGAGGTTGATCCAGAGATAGTTGCCATTTGGCACTGTCTCCTTACCCTGGTCACTCTTTTTGGCCTTGGACTTGTTGCGCGGGATGCCGTAGGTGTTGAAACGTTTATCCTTCTCTACTTTATCCAGACTGACGTCATCAACGTTGAACGGGGGATTGGCAAGGACGTAATCGAACTTTCCGAAACTCTCGAACGGGTCTTCGTAATAGGTATTGGCCTGTTTGACCTCGCCCCGCAGGCCGTTTACCGCCAAGTTCATGCGAGCCAGCTTGACTGTTGCCAGGGTCTTTTCCTGGCCGTAGACAAAGATGTCGCCGTCACCGTCCTTCAGTTCCTGGCGGTGACGCTCTATGAAACTGGCCGATTGTACGAACATGCCGCCCGAGCCGCAGGCCGGGTCAAAAACTGTCCCCTGGTGCGGCTCGATGATCTCTACCATCAGGCGCACTACCGTGCGGGGGGTAAAGAACTCTCCGCCACCTTGCCCTTCGGCCATGGCGAAGTTACCGAGGAAATATTCATAAATCTGGCCGAACATGTCGCCAGTGGCATTTTGCGGTATGTCGGCAAAGTTCTTCAGGAGCTGCTTGGGGATGGTTTTATCTTCGCCACGGGTCAGCTGAAAGTAATCATCCTTCGGGAGCACCCCGCTCTGTTCAGGTTTGTACTCCTCGATGGCCTCCATTGCCTTCTTGATGGCCTTGGCCATATCTTCCTTGTCCGGCAGACGCAGCAGGTAGTCGTAGCGGGCATGATCCGGCAGGTAGAAACCGCACTTCTCGATGGCGATCTCCGAGACCGGCTTTTCCCGCCGCGTCCCCTTGAGCTTGGCGTATTCCGCCATGATAGCCTTCTCGTGGGTGCGGAACTTGTTATCTGCAAACTTCAGAAATATCAGCCCCAGAACCGGGGTGGAGTATTCGCTTGATTTCAGGTCTGAATTGGCGCGGAGAGTATCAGCGCTGCGCCAGAGGTCGGCTTCCAGTTGTTTCAGGTCTTCTTTGGTCATCTTCCTCTCACAATGGTTATGTAATGCAAAATTTTAGAATCAGGTAAAGTGTTGAGATTCTGTGTGCCTGCCTCACGACAATCGGAACGATGGGTTTTTACAGTGCCGCTTGCACAACCCATTTATTATTGCAGGAATTTTTTATCAGAATCCCCACGGACGTGCTACAGAAAAGTGGCTGTGATTATAGCCGGTAGCACGGTTCCAGGATTCGGATACTACGATATTGCCGGGATTTGTGATGCAGATATGGTGACGGAGTCAGAGAATCAAAGCCTCCGGCCTAAATTGTCGGATAGCGGTCATGTGTTGTTCAAATTTAGGAATAACCGCCAGAAGCGGAGCTGACCCGGGGGTATCCCTGCGCATGTCGGTGCTGTCGCAGATGATGTGGGCAATCCAATCGTCTGCCACGGAGAAGGTTATAAGTCCAACATAGCGAGAAAGGAGCACATTGCGTGCGAAATCGGCAAAACGGGATGGTGAAATCTGTGGGCTGGAGAGAGCTGGAAGGATTTCACCGGCAGGACAGAAGCGAACATCAATCAGCAACTTATCGCGTGAATCTTGGCCAACGATGTGGCGAAAAAACGGTAAGAGTTCCCCGGCGAAACCGATCAAATCCTGAGCGGAGAGACGGATCTTTGGATAGACGGGTACCATAGCTGTTTCAACTAAAGCTTCACGGCTGAAGTTATCATAGCCGCTCGCCTCCGGAATATACTTGAGCTGAATGAAGCCACCTTCATCAATCCGCCATTCCGCGCGAGCATAGGGACCCAAACGGTCATCGTGAACATAAATCTGTGTCAGAGCTTTGAAACGAATGCCATAACTGGCTCCCTTCCTTTCCCGGTATTCAATTGCGGATGTTTCTTCACGAAAGCCGACTACCGTTACGGCATGGGCTTCGTGTTGATCTTCGGGATAGCGAATCTTCAATATCACAGGGATTCCAGAGCGTAAATAGCATTTCACGGCCAACATGAATAAGATAGGCCGTTCCAACGGGTTAAAGTGAAACGGTGAATACCCGAATTGGCGAATTGCTTCGAGAATCTGTTCGTCTTTCAAACCGGAAGATGCCGGGAATACCCGGTCGTTTACCCAGTGACGGGTTGCGGCTTCAGTAACGGCAAAGGGTGTGGGTGCCCGGCCGCCGTCGTGACGCATGACCTGGGCAATCGCTGACCAGACTGCGGTGGTTGCGCAGGCGCCGACGGCCTGTTCCTGCTGTTGAAGGGAACGCCGGAAACTCCTAGCCGCAGCCCGCACAGATGTACTCGATAAGGATGTGGCGGCAATGTGTAGCACCTATCCGGTACACTATGGAAGGTTGCGAGCACCGTCCTGCCGACAGGTGCATCCGGAAGTGGGCGTATAACCGAAAAACCGAGATAATCTTTATTCAGCTTACGGGCTGTCTTGTCGAATCCTGCGGTTGCAGCTTTTCTGAGTAAGTACGTAAATTGTCGGTTGGTGATTATCCTCTTGAAAAAGTGGAATCGAGTTGCCTTTGGAGGCGGAGGACGGAGGGTCGTAGCGTAATAGTTTGCATACTCTTCGAGAAAATGGCGGTCAACGTAAGGGTGCTCGATGATAATCGTCTGAGCACCCATTTCCGTGTCGGCCAGATATGAAGCGAGATACCGCACCTGATCCAGAGGCTCGCACTCGCCGAAAACACGAGAAGCCCTGCAGATTTCTCTGTGCAGGGCTTCTCGTGAAAATGGAACGCACTGTATCCGAAGTTGATCGCGTGTCATCTCATCTTTACTGAGGATTCAGATGAGGAGACAGCAAACATTCGGGCAGAACTTCTTTCAACTTCCCGTCTGAATTGCAGACCCTCTTCGCGCAAACGGTGCAACGTTGCAACGTCGAGATGGATGGTATCTGTAGGCGGAAAATTTATACGCTCAGTGGCAGTATTATTTATTCTTCTCTGTGTAGACATACTTGTCGGTCCGTGCGATGTGTTTGACGTGCTTTCCTCAACAGGTTAAGCACGAATACAGATTTTTCAAGGGTTTGTCAAAATAATTATTTGTGAGGATTGTTTTTTATTAATGCAATCCTTGATTAATAGTTTAAGTTTATCGTGCGGTTATTCCTCGCCCCGCCGGGCGGAGATGACGTACACCGGGTTGTGGGACTCGAACATCTTGTATTCGGTGAGGCCGACGGTTTTCGCAACATTGACGCAGACGACCTCGACCAGGTAGCCGTGGTCTTCAAGAAATTCAACCGCTTTGGTCAGGGTGTCCAGGGTTACGGCATTGATGACGATGACGCCGTCCGGTTTCAGGCGCCGATCAACGGCGTCGATGATATCGTCCAGCATGCCGCCGGAACCGCCGATGAAAACCCGGTCCGGATTGGGAAGTTCATCGATCCCTTCCGGTGCATAGGCTTCAACCAGCATGACATTCTTGGCAGAAAATTTCTTGAGATTGTCGCGGATAAATGACAGATACTGGGGATTTTTCTCCAGAGCGTAGACCTTGCCATTGGGCATCAGGTTGCCTGCTTCGATGGAGACCGAGCCGCTGCCGGCTCCGATATCCCAGAGGACCAGGTCATTCTGGATCTGCAACTTCGCCAGGGTAACGGCGCGAATTTCCTGTCTGGTTATCAGCTTGCGGGCACTGGCGAATTCATCATCGCTGATGCCCATGAGCGGGTAGCTTTCCAGATTCGGTTCCCAGGCCTTGATGAGAATCAGCAGGTTGAGGGCCGAGGCCGGCAGATCAACCAGTCCTCTGACATCGGTGCGGGTGAACTTTTCCGTGGACAGTCCCAGATCTTCGCAAAGATACACATCGTAGCCTTCGGCGCCGCGGTTGATGAGCTCCCGGGCGATGACCGCCGGTGTATTCACTTCGTCGGTGAGTACCGTCGCTTTTTCTGCGGCGATGATCCGGTCGATAGCTCCCTTCAGTCCCCGGCCGTGGACGGAAACGAAAATGGTATCATCCCAGGGCTCCTTGATGCGGGCAAAGGCATACTGAACGCTGGTGACGTTGGGGAAAATCTCGATACGGTCCTTGGGCAGGTTGCGGAACAGGAAGCGGGCGATACCAAAGAAGTTGGGGTCGCCGGAACTGAGCACCACCACGTTCTTTTCCGTGCTCTTCAGCAGGTCGAGCATCAGGGAGAGGTCTCCGAAGGTCTGCTTTTCACCCGTGAAGTCGGGGAAAATATCCAGAAGCCGCTGGTGGCCGATGAGCAGTTCCGCCGAATTGATGACCTCGAGCGCCTTGGCGCCGAACCCTTCCCACCCTTCGATCCCCGCACCTACCAGATAAATTGTCTGCTGCGGCATATGTGCCTCCCCGTGCCACGTCTGATCGGGCCGGTCGTAGCCGGCTTTCCTGCTATTGGTAGCGGAAATATACCACTTCTCCACGACTGCCTGCCAGTAAAACATTGATGGTAATCTGCGGCACCGCCGGTGCACGCAGCAGGGAGAGAAGGGGACAGGTGAGGGGAAACGCTTCCGTTACCGCTTCCTTGATCATGCGTCGGGTTATCTGGCTGATGACCCACTTGCCGCCGGGAAAAGCCACTCCCGGCGCGGCTATGTGGCCGAAGACCTGTCCGCCGTGGATGGTGATACCCTTGCCGTCCATGGCCGGTTCCAGGGTGATCGACGCATGGATCTCGGCGCCATGGGTAAGATCGGAAGTCCTTTCGGATTCGTTCACCACGAAACAGTTGGCACTGCGGTTGTCGAAATGCTGTCCCTGGAGCAGAAACGGGGCAGTTTCCCCCGTGGGCAGCAGGATTTCCACCTGGTCATGGCGGTGCTGGTCACGGAGCATGCGGATTGCGCCCTTGGCCGCTGCTGTGGCGCACATTCCGGTGGTATAGCCGTCATCGGGGAGCAGCCGGTTCATGGACGGGCTCCCCGGGGAGCAGCGGAACGCCCGGCTCTGACGCGGGTATGGTCCGGCTGCAACTGGGCCGACATCAGTGCCATCCCTGGGCGTCGAAAGCCTCTTCGACCCGATCAATAACCAGTTTGGCCAGCTGTTTGTGTACGCCCAGATGCTTGCCCAGGGCCATCAGTACGCCGGGATGACGCTGCCGCGCTGCAGCCAGTTCCTTGGGGAGGTCTTCCAGGACATGGGCGCCCAGGTGGAGGAAATAGGGCAGGAGCAGGATGCGCCCGGCGCCTTGGGAAACACAGGCATCGATTCCCTGCTGGATGGTTGGAGCGTGGTTTTCCTGGTACGCCACTTCAACGATGTCGTAGCCTGCGCATTCCCTGACCATGGCGGCAATGTCTTTGACGGCATGGTTGGCTTCAATGATGCGGCTGCCGTGAGCAATGAGCAGTATGGCGGTTTTCATGGTGGCTCCTTCAGCTGCGACGGAAATTCCGGTACTGCTGCCACAAAAGATAGCCGGCCCAGGCCAGGGACAGGATCATGAGTGCAGTTCCGGCGCCGAAGGTGATGCGGGCGATGAGCTGATCATGTTCCAGCCAGCCCAGCCTACCCAGGATGACTTCCCAGTCGTGGTAGTCCTCCACCTCGCTGCCGGTGACGCCGCCAAGGAGCATGAGCTGCCCGGCCCGGGCATCGGCCATGTACGGAGCACAATCAAGCAGACTTTCACCGAACCACCAGAGTCCGACCGCCGCCCCGAACGGGTTCCCTTTAACCAGGAATGCCCCCAGAACGACTCCCGGTACCAGCAATTGACCGATGGTGCCGCCTAATACCTGCATGAAACGGCCGAAGGGGGCGAACAGGACATGACCCGCTTCATGGAAGGGCAGATTGACCAGGTGCAGAAAGGATTCTCCCACATAGTTGGAGGCTATGGAGCTGGTCATCAGGCGCACACCCCAGACCAGGAGCAGCAGGTAGAGGAGCGATCGTCCGGCCAGGGCGAGCATGCTTTCTTCCGGGGCCATTCCCAGCAGCAGGGTTTGCGCTCGGGGCAGGAACTGCCGTAGTCCATGGCGAGGGGTGGCGGGGTCCCTCCCCCGGATGCCGTCCGGTGTGGTACCTATGGTATCCGGGTCAGGAATCTTGGCAAAGATTACCCGGCACCGCTCGCACTCGGTGTACTTGTCATGCTGCCGGTGACCGCACTTGGGACAGACCATGGACAGATTTCCGCACCCTATATGCCTTGGATGCCCAGGACGACGAAGGGGGCGGCCACAGCGTACCGGTCTAATGCCCAAGGCAGGGGAAGAGTACCCTCGGCATTACACATGGCATGGGCCGGCACGGCATCAAGGAGCCCGCAGCGTGTGATCAGAATCGTTCGTATCATGATGATTCCTTACCATGGGAAACCCGACAAGGTCCACATGTTCTTTGCTGGTGAGCGGCTGTGCCACGGTAAACGCCGTTGGCCGGATAGCAGCGGGGCTCACCCCGGGATTCAGTGATCAGACCGGCGTAATGGGTATTTCCGCTGCTGGCACCGCTGGTAATGAAGATGAGTTTTCCCATAAAAAAACCCCGCTTCCTTCGGGGAGGCGGGGTCAATTACTATACGTCCTGCTGCAGCGCCTGTCCCGGAGTGACTTTGTGGTGTGCCGGGTCAGGGTGACGGCGTGCTGTACGACCAGCTTCCTTCCGTGAGATACCGGTGCATGGCTCGGGCAGCCTTCTTGCCGGCGCCGATGGC
>CAYSWG010000103.1:0-8790 GCA_964434465.1 uncultured Geobacteraceae bacterium | reverse complement strand
CTGTTTTCGTACCATAGGGATCGAAGACAACGGAGGAGACAATGGGAAAGGTCGTCCGGGCTTTGCCTTCCTTGAGGAAATGGTCGACTGCTTTGGCGGAAACGGTCAAGTGCAGCTTGGCCAGGTTCTGAGTCGGATGCTTTGGCGTCAGTTCCAGGAGGTAATTGCCCGCTGCGTCCCGGCCGCCGTTCAGTTCCTTGATTGAAAAATCCCTGGAAATGCGGCCAATGCCGGTCAGATAATTGAGGGCCACACCATTACCGTCGGCAAACAGTTTCCCTACCGTGGTTTCCATGACCTGACGGTTTTCCGGCAGGTAGAACCAGACGGTTTTGCCGTTTGAAATGATCAGTTGTGGTGGTTTCGTATAGTCAAAGCGAAAGAGTGCCGGTCCACCGGCTCGTTTCTTAATGGCCAGAGTCCCGCCGCCTACCTGATCACGTTTCAGGGAGGGGATGTACGAAGTCTGGGTAAAGGTCGCTTCCAGATCATTCACACCGTTATAGCTCTGCTCCACTGCGGCGATAACCGTGGTGAGGTGCACCTCGGCCCGGCCCGGAGCAGCCAGCAGCAAACAGATACCAAGCGTAGACCAGATACCGTGACGGCTAAGAAAGCGTTTCATGGTTCGTTCCTTTCAAAAATGCGCTTGATAGTGCCATAACTCCGGCAGCGGCGCAACTGCTTTTGCCGGCGGGTATTCCGGAGATCCCGTCAGCATATTCTGAAATGAACGGCTGCGTGCCACACCGCCAGCCGGTACTTCGGCGCAGCCGTCGCCGATTGGTCATGGTCAGTAACGCGCAGAGGGCTCTTTGGTTGTCAGAGCAGGGTGGCCGGGTCGAGAATAAAGATGACGGACCCGTCGCCGACCACGGCGCCACCGAGGAAGCCCTTGATTCTGTTGAGCGGCCTGCCGAGGGGCTTCACGAAAACATCCTGCTGTCCGGCAAAGCGGTCAACGACTAATGCCACCATGCGGCCCCGCACTTCAACGACTACCGCCGGGATGCTTGATTCTTTCCGAGGGGAGAAGGGTACGTCCAGCAAACGGTGCAGAGCGATAAGGGGAATTTCTTCCTGGCCCACACGGCAGAGCCGCCGCCTGCCGCGACTGATGAGTTCACTGCGGCGAATGTCCAGTGTGCGCACCACCTTGGTGACCGGGATGGCCACCAGCAGCGAGGAACAGGCAACCAGAAGTACCTGGATGATGGAGATGGTTGTCGGCAGGGACAGGACAATCCGGGAACCTTTACCGGGTTGAGAGTCTATGGCCATGCTGCCGCCCAGTGATTGCAGGGTTGCCCGTACCGCGTCCATACCGACGCCACGGCCGGATAGTTCCGTGACGGCGTTTGCCGTGGAAAATCCTGGCAGGCACGTGAGGAGTAGTGCCTGTTCGCGAGTCAGGTGGGCGCCGTCTTCTTCCCGGATCAGCCCTTTGGCAACCGCGGCGGCAATGATCCGCTGCGGATTCATGCCTTTTCCGTCATCGGTGACACTGACCAGCACTCGATCCTTTTCCTTGACCACCGCCAGGATGATTTCCCCCACGGGCGGTTTCCCCGCAGCATGGCGCTCTTCCTTCGCTTCCAGGCCATGATCGACGGCGTTGCGCAGCAGGTGCAGCAGCGGGTCAGGCAGTTCCTGGAGGATGCCCCGGTCCAATTCGATTTCTTTGCCGACAATTTTCAGGATAACTTCCTTACCGCTTTTTTTTGCCACATCGCGCACGGCGCGCGGAAATCGGTCGGCAATGGCGGCAAAGGGTGTCATCCGGACCTTGAGCACTTCCGTGTGCAGATCGCGCAGATAACGGGACAGATCATTGAGGGCGCCGGCGAAGACGGGCAGGTCCTGCTCCCGGGCAAGGGCGGCAAGCCGGTTCCTGCTGGTGGTGAGTTCTCCGGTAATGTTGATGAGCGTATCCAGAACTTCCGTTTTGACCCGCACGGTCTGCAGGGGATCTGTCCCTTCCCCCAGGGGCAGTGTTCGCCCTTCATCCTGCGCTGGCTGAGTTGGCGCCGTCGGAACGGCCGGCTGCTCTGGAGTTTTGTTGTCGACCTGCTCCTGTCCGAATGAAACAATCAGCCGGGTGATATCCGCCGTATCCCCCTTGCCGCAGCCCCCCTGTTCAACATCACGCACCATGGCAACCAGCAGATCCGAAGCGGCAAGGAGCAGCTCCGCAGCTGTGGCTGAAAAGGTACGGAGGTCTTTCCGGAAAAGGTCCATGAAATCTTCCATGGTATGGGCCATGGCGCTGATATCGCCATAGGACATGGCAGCGGCCATCCCTTTGATGGAGTGGACGGAGCGGAACAGGGCGTCAATGGAATGCCGGTCGGCCGGGTTGTCTTCCAGGGCGACAATCAGGTGGTTGAGGCCGGTGAGGTGCTCATTAACCTCCGAGACAAACAGGTCTTTGTATTGGGACATATCCATGTCCATACTTCTCCATTCGCCTTAGCTGGGATGGTTGCCCGGATTTTTTCGGGCGCCCGGCATCGATAGTCGTTCATCAAGGACATTCACGAGCAGTTCTGGGACGATAATGGGAATCCGCCTGTTTTCGAAGAGGAGTGCCTGCCGCGAATAGGGGCTTTCATCTCCCTGAACCTGAACCCCGCGGATGATGGAGACGATGCGTTCCACACCGTCGATGCGGAGCGCCAGAGAGCCAACAGTGTGATGGAGGACCAGAATGCTCCCCCCCTCCTGTGCCGGTTTGTCGTGGAAAAATGCGGCAAGGTCGAGAACCGGCACCGGCGCTCCATGGCAATTCATGGCACCAAGATAATAGTCGGGAACTTTCGGGATGGGATAGGTGTGCGGTGTTTCCATGACTTCCGCCACAGCTTCGACCGGCAGGGCGTGCGTCTGGCTCGCCAGGGAGAAAATCAGATATCGTCTGCTGGCGGTATTCATGAAACCTGCTCCGGTCGATCCGGCAGGGTAAAACGCTCAACGCTCTGCAGCAGGGTGTCGGAGAGCGCGGCAAGTTCGCGGGCGGCGACGGCCATTTCCTGCATGGCGACGGCCTGCTCTTCGGTTGCCGCCGAAACCTGTTCGGTCGCTGCAGCATTATCTTCGGCAATCTTTGAAATTTCGTCCACATTCTTCACCATTTGACCGGCACCTTCTGTCTGCATTGCCGCCAGATCGGCAATGCTGTTCGCTTTCCGTTCGGTTTCCAGAACCGTGGTGATAATCTCCCGGAAGGAATCTGCCGTGACGTCGATGTTCTTCTTGCCGTCACCGATATTCCGCGAAATTTCCACGATGGTGTCCTGGACCCGATGGCTTTCTTCCCGGATGCCGGTAATGAGTTCGATGATGTCATCAGCCGACCGGCCTGCCCCCTCGGAAAGCTTGCGCACTTCTTCGGCAACCACGGCGAACCCCTTGCCGTATTCACCCGCCCGGGCCGCTTCTATGGAGGCATTCAGGGCGAGCATGTTGGTCTGTCGGGCAATTTCACTGATGAAGTCGGCAATTTTACCGACCCGCTGCAGTTTGCCGTTGAATTCGACGAACTGTCTGCTGCTCTGTTCGACCCGGTCAATGAAGGAACGCATGCGTTCCAGAAGATCGCCGGCCTGTTCCCCGCCCCGGCGTGCGGTGAGGCTTGTTTCCCGGGCATCGGCAGCGGCTTCCCTGGCGCGGCGCGCCACCAGTTCGATGGAGATGGCAATTTCGTGAATCACCTTGGAACTGCTGCCCACCATCTCCGCCTGTATTTCCGCACCCCGGGAGATGTGTTCGACGGCATGGGCCACTTCTTCGGTGGAGGCATTTATCTCCACGGCAGAGGAGGAAAGGGTCTTTGCTGATTCGGAAACCTTCTCGGAGATTGCCCTGATGCTGCTGACCAGGGCACGCAGATTCTCCATCATCAAGTGTATGGAGTTGCCCATATCGACGATTTCATCGGGGAAGCGTGCGGCCCGCAGGGCAACGTCGCTGGTCAGATCGCCCTTGCTGATGGCTTCCGCGGACTGGTTGAGCAGGGAAATGTTGCGGGTAAAAGTCTTGGAGAAAACCCAGCCAAGAATGAGGCCGAGGGTGAGTGCAACAACGTAGGTCAGGACATTGGTCGCCTCGGGTGAATAGCCAAGCAGCATGACCCCTTTGGGCACAAAGGCAACTGCTGCCACGACAACGACAAAGCCGAGGATGAATTTGTAGCCGATGGGGATACGCATGACCTTCTCCTTTTCGCCGGCGCGGGACGTGTGGGTGCCGGACAGTGAGCGCCGGCGCAGGGGGATCTTACCGTTTTTGATAGATTCGTTCAACAGGACAAACGGTCCTGAACAGTTCGCGCACGGCTCCGCAGAGTGTTTCCGCCCGCCCGAGAACCAGATAGCCGCCGGCGCGCAAGGCATTGGCGAATCCCCGGACGATGGTTTCCTGGTGTCTTCGTTCAAAATAAATCAGGACATTTCGGCAGAGGATCATGTCCCATAGTCCTTCCGGAACCGATTTGAGCAGGTCGTGGTGGTGCAGGGTGACCATCCGACGTATTTCGGAATTCAGGTGATAAGCCCCGGCGCGGCAGGTGAAATAGCGTTTCCTGAAAGAAGAGGATGTTTCTTCCAGACGCTCCCGATCATAGACTGCCCGATCGGCACATTGGAGGATGTCCTGGTCGATGTCGGTGCCGATGATGGTCAGGTCGGTTCCGGCCCGTTCCTGGGCAAAGGCGTCAAGAATGATCATGGCCACCGTGTACGGCTCTTCCCCGCTGGCGCAGCCGATGCTGGCAATGGACAGACCGGTGCCTTCCCTGCGGCACCGGTCGAAAAGTTCCGGGAGGACGGTGCCGCGTATGGCGGCAAAGGTTGTCGGGTTTCGAAAGAATTTGCTCACATGGATGGTCAGTGTCTTGATCAGTGCCCGTGCCTCGTTGGCGTCATGGAGGAGAAAGTCTGCATAGGCTTCGGCCGAAGCGTGTCCCGATGAGCGAACCCGCACCGCCAGCCTGCGTTTGATGCAGGACTCCTTGTACCCGTTGAGGCTCAGGCCGGTCAGTGTGCTGACAATGCGCCGTATTCTGTCAAAGTCCCGTTGGGAGATGGTGCCGGGGCTGTCAATGACCGGCCGGAGTACCCTTTGCTGTAGTTTCATGGCGTTGAGTATATCCTGCGGTGCCGCCGGCAGAGCGGCATGGTTTTCCTGGTCTTAGTACGACCTTTCGGAAAAATGATCAAAACCTTTACCGCTGACAGTGATTTCCGCGCCATCCGCGCCGATAACGGCCAATTTCCGTTCAGCTGTTATGGTTCCGATGGTCGTAACGGGTACCTGCTCCCGTATTGATAAAGCGGCCAATTGAGGCATGATTTCCGGGGGTACAGTGAAGAGAAGTTCGTAATCTTCACCCCCGGAAAGCGCCAGGTGTCGGCTGTCGTCACTCTCGGATGTGCAATATTCCCGGAATTCTTTCGAAAGGGGCAACACTGACAGTTGTATCTGGGCACCGACGGAAGAGTGCTCGAGGATGTGGCCCAGGTCGGCCAGGAGCCCGTCGCTGATATCAATCATGGCTGTTGGTATGCGGTCTCGGGCAAGCAGGGCGCCGAAACGGACACGGGGTGTTGGATCCAGGTGCCGCCGTACCAGCACCCCTTGGCGTTCACCCTGCCGCAGGAGTCGCAGACCGAGGGCAGAGTCACCCAGGGTGCCGGTTACGCAGATACGGTTGCCCGGCTGGGCCCCGGTTCGGCGTATGACCCTCTCCGGGAGTTGTTCACCAAGCATGGTGATGGAAATAACCAGCCGGTCCGGAGCGGCACAGGTGTCGCCACCGACCAGTGTCGCACCGAATTCTTCCCCCCGCTGGATCATGCCTCGGGTCGCTTCTTCGATGAATGGTAGCGATAGCTGGGCCGGTATGGCACATGCCATGAGGAAAAAACGGGGTGTGCCGCCCATTGCGGCGATATCGGAAAGATTGGCGGAAACGGCCTTCCTGCCGAGACTTTCCGGGTCGGTGTACGACAGGTCGAAATGAACCCCTTCCACCAGCATGTCGGTGGTAATCAGGCTGCAGTGGCCGGCTGAGGGCTGAATGGCGGCGGCATCGTCACCAATGCTGATGGTCACGGCCGCCGCCGGTTTGACATGACGGGCGATACGGCTGATCAGGCCGAATTCGCCCAAGTCTGCAAGGGTTGCCCTGTTGCTCAAGAAACAACCTTTGACGTTGCGGCGACGCGTCGTGCCGGTGCTTTCGGCTTTTTTGCCGTTCCGGGCGACGGAGAAACGGAAGTGAGCGGGTACTTTTCCAGGGCAAGTTTCAGGACATCGTCAATGGTATTTGCCGAAACAATGGTAACCTTTTTCAGGATGTGCCGCGGAATTTCCTCGATATCCTTCCGGTTCTGTTCCGGGATGATGATGGTGGTGATGCCGGCACGAATTGCCGCCAGCATTTTTTCTTTCAGACCACCGATGGGCAGGACCTTGCCCCGCAGGGTTATTTCACCGGTCATTGCCACGTCGCGCCGCACCGCGACGCGGGTCAGGGCCGAAACCAGGGCGGTCGCCATGGTGATGCCCGCCGATGGACCGTCTTTGGGTATGGCGCCGGCCGGCACGTGCACGTGGATTTCCAGGTTGGTGAAAAAGTCTTCTGCCAGATGGAATTCCCCTGCTTTGGACCGAACGTAGGAGAGGGCTGCCTGGGCTGACTCCTTCATGACGTCGCCCAGTTGGCCGGTCAGGGTCAGGCCCCCTTTGCCCCTCATGGTGGTTACTTCGACGAAAAGCACCTCGCCGCCAACCGGGGTCCAGGCCAGACCTGTGGCCACGCCGATTTCGTTGGTTTCCATTTCCGCTTCGCGGAGGTATTTTGGGGGACCCAGGTACCTGGCAACGGCCGATGCGTTGATCATGGTCCGCTGTTTTTTCCCTTCGGCGACCTTGCGGGCCACTTTGCGGCAGATTGAACCGATTTCCCGCTCCAGGTTCCGCAGTCCCGCCTCCCGGGTGTACTTGGCGATCACTGTTTTTATCGCTTCATCGGAAAAGCTGACCAGCGCATCGGTAATGCCGTTTTCCTTGGTCTGGCGGGGGATAAGGTACCGCTTGGCGATTTCCAGCTTTTCCTCTTCCGTATAACCGGACAGGGTGATTACTTCCATTCTGTCCCGTAGCGCACTGGGGACCGGATCAATCAGATTGGCCGTGGCGATGAACATCACATTGGAAAGGTTGAAGGGTAGATTGATGTAATGATCCGAAAAGGCATGGTTCTGCTCCGGGTCGAGGGTTTCCAGCAAGGCGGAGGAAGGATCTCCCCGGAAATCGGCGCCGAGTTTGTCAATTTCGTCCAGCATGAAGACGGGATTGTTGGAACCTGCCTGTTTGAGGCCCTGGATGATGCGGCCGGGCAGGGCGCCCACGTAGGTGCGGCGGTGGCCGCGGATTTCCGCTTCATCCCGAACACCTCCCAGGGATATGCGCAGGAACTTCCTGCCCATGGCCCGGGCGATGGATTTGCCGAGAGATGTCTTGCCCACGCCGGGAGGGCCGACAAAACAGAGAATAGGCCCTTTCATTTTTTTCTTCAGCTTGCGGACCGCAAGGAATTCAAGGATCCGGTCCTTGATCTTTTCCAGGTAGAAATGATCCTCGTCGAGAATGTCCCGGGCCCGGGCGATGTCCAGGGCATCCTTGGTCGACTTGCTCCAGGGGAGTTCAACCAGCCAGTCCAGGTAGGTGCGCAGCATGTTTGCTTCCGCTGCGTCCGGATGCATCTGTTCCAGTCGTCCCAACTGTTTCAGGGCTTCCTTTGCAACGGTGGCCGGCATTTTTGCGTCTTCGATGGCCCGGCGTAGTTCGGCCATTTCCTCGGTTCTGGCATCGGTTTCTCCCAATTCCTGCTGGATTGCACGTAACTGTTCCCGTAGATAGTACTCCCGCTGGGTTTTGCCCATTTCTTCCTTGGCGGCGGACTGGATGCGCGCCTGCATGGAAAGCAGTTCAATTTCCTTGTTGAGATATTCGTTGACGCTTTTGAGCCGCTCAATGGGGTCGACCGTTTCCAGCAACCGCTGGGCTTCTTCCACCTTGAGGCCGATATTGCTGGCAATCAGGTCGGCCAGGCTGCCGGGATCCTGCATGTTTTCCAGAATGACCGTCACTTCCGAAGAGATGTTCTTGCCAAGGGAGGTAATCTTGACGATTTGTTCCTTGATGGTCCGGAGAAATGCCTCGGATTCCAGTGTCTGTTCAGCGACCGGCGGTTCGACGATCCGTTCGGTCCGGACGGAAAAAAACGGGGTTGTTTCGACGAATTCCGTTATTCGCGCCTTTGCCAGGCCCTGGACAAGAATTTTCACCCGACCGTCGGGCAGTTTGAGCATGCGCATGATCATGGCGACCGTACCGACGGTGTAAATTGCGTCAGGTGCCGGCTCTTCGTCGGAGATATCCTTCTGGGTGGCGAGGAAAATGAGCCTTTCCTGTGACAGTGCCCAGTCAACTGCGTTGATGGATATTTCTCTCCCCACAAACAGAGGAATGATCATGTAAGGGTAAACAACCACATCGCGCACAGGAAGCAGCGGCAATAGTTCCGGTATCTTCAGGTCTTCCTTATCCTGGATGTTCTCCATGTGCTGTCTCCTTTATCCGATAGTACCGTTGTCATGCAGCAGAGTTCCGGGACACCAGTTACAGCTAATCATCCCGGCGTATTCTGTCAAGGCATCCCGCCCATGGCGAGGACGTATATACCGATACTCTGCAAGCACTCTAAAATATATGAGCATTTGCCGT
>CAYSWG010000102.1:0-8844 GCA_964434465.1 uncultured Geobacteraceae bacterium | reverse complement strand
ATTTACAAATTTTGGAATAAAGACAAAAGAAACATTTATTCATATCAATATATGGATCATTAAAATCTGGCAACTTTTGATTAATTAGATAATCATTTATTGCGGCAATTTTGTTTTTAACATGTTGAATAAATGGTGTTGCGATACCATTTGTAACGTCTATAATTAACGTTGTCATAAAGAAAAATGAATTTGATCTTGAATTTAATACTTTTTTCAAATTTTTAATTCTTTGTAAAATTTCGGCAAATGAATCAACATCAGTCGCAACTACATCATGTGCAACATAAATAAACTGAATTGTTTTAATATCATATTTATCAAGTTGCGGAGTTTTGGTTCCTTTTCGGCGTTTAATATCTGGAACTTTCGTTTCTTCAAGAAAATTTTCTAATATATATTTATAAGTCATTGCTTGATAAAAATCTGAAATTCTAGGTTTTCTACTTGTTATAATTTTTTCATAATCTGAATAAGTACAACTTTTAATTTCAATTAAATTATTTGGGCCTATTAAATTATCTATTCTTCCAGAAAATCTAAGTGATGGAACTTTAACAGAAATTTCTCTTTCTGTAAATTGTTTTGAATGATTTTGAATAAACTCATGAATAGCACTACCAATAGTTGATCTCATTAATACTGGAAGCCATTTATCGGTAAAATTTTCTATAGGTGTGTTATTTAATTTATAAACGATACTACGAATACATTCAGAAGCAACATCATATGCATTAATATTTTCTGCATTCTCTCGATATAATCTATTTTTAGTACTTGAATAATCATTGAGTTCTTTAATAAAAACATCAATGTTAAATGGGTTAAAATTATTCGACAAAATATCATAAGAAATATCAGATTGCTGGCTGTCTTTCTCCTCATTATTTTCTGAAATATTTAACATTTTAACTAAATCATTAAACTCTGTCATTATCATCTCCAAATTTTCATGTTAATTAAAAAACAAACAGTTTTATCAATCTATTATTTCTATATGAAAACTTTAAATTTATAATTTCTATATATTTTATGAACAAAAATAATTTTGAGGGAGATAATAATATCTCCCTCAAAATTAAAACGTATTACTGATGACGCAATGCCGCAGTTCTTGCAGCAAGTTTAGCTTTACCACCATATTTCATCATAATCTGTTTTTTAGTAAGTTTATAAGCCTTCTTAAAACGGATCATTTTTTCATAAAGTGGATCTTTCTTTTCGCGAGCAATCTTAACAGCAAATGCTCCACCAAGAGCTGCCAACTTCTCAACTTTACTACGAGCAATTCTACTAGTTGTATATCCTTCAGTAATAGTATTTTTATATGACATGATAATTCCTCCTGAAATTAATTTGGCCTATGTTGTTGTTGATGTGGCCGGGGATGTGGTTGATTTTGATATGACTTAACCGGTGTTGAATCATATCTTTGAATTTGATTTTGATTTATTTTTTGAACTAATTGTTTCGCTTCATAAATTTTTGTTCTGAGTTGGTTTATTTTTTCAAGTCTTTTATCCGCTTCGGTTTGGGAATTATAAACCATCTCAATAACCCTATAAAAATTATCAAGGGCTTCTCTAGCAGCATTATAATAACTCTCACAAGCACTAGCAATATTAGTATTAGAAATCATTTTTATAATATCATCTGAATCACTCTTTTGCACTACCTCAAAACCACCTGTTTTCTTGAGACATACAAAATAATTTTCCATATGAAGGGCAATAAGATCAGATAATTCCGTGATATAACATTCTCTCAAACATATACCCTGTTGTATTGCATTTATTCCAAGTAAAGCAGAACCAGATTTAATCGATATATAAGAAAAAACTTTTATATCAGCTGGCGTCTTTATACCACATTTGGAATAACATGCTTGGGTGTTTTGTTGAATTATAGCATATCGAATTTGGGAATATTTGCCATGTCTTGATAACCACTTCCCTAAAGTTTCAAAAGCTCCACCAAGAACAGCTCCTGCTTTAAATAAAGTCTTAGCAATGGACTTCCCAAATATTAAACTCACAATTCCTACTAAAATAGTATCAGCAGGTATGATTATACCTGTTTCGGAAATTAAGTGTTGTTCATAAGAAATGTCTAAATACCGTTTCAATATCTGCTGCTGTTGAAGTTTTGTACTTTCATACAATTCATTATAAAGATCATTATCATAAGTTTGGAGGAACTTCGCAATATTATAAAGTTCTTCAAAAATTTGTTCAGGCTCGACTTGTAAACCTGAATCCATAATATATGCTTCACTAATATCTTTTAAGAATCTAACATCCATAAATAATATTCCCCAACTTAAGTAAATACAGATTCATATGTTACTTCATCTTCATTCTCTTGTTCTACTTCTTCAGGAGGATTAGGAATAATATTATCATCTGGAGGCGTATTAATTTCTACGGATCCAGTATTTCTTAATTGAAATAATCCATTCGTAATTCGTTGTTCGACTGAAATAGACATGACATAATCAAACGCATTTCTGAAATTTTCATCATCATTATATAAGTTGAACGCATTTTTTCGATAAAATTTTTCGGATGTGTATTGTGGAGTTTTAGTAGTAGGATCAAGAAATTCAAGATAAACTTGTGTTCCAGACTTACGTATCGCTAATGGATAACAAAGATTTTTTTCTTCTTTAAAATACTTTGTTTCAGATCTTGTCATTTCTGAGAGAAAAACGTATTCACTCCAAAACTTATGAAGACCTGTACGTTTATCAAATACACAAGTAACGGATTCTTGAGAAGGAGCAACTTTATTTTTCTCAGTATATATACTTAAATACCATCCATTCAATCCCATTCCATCACTTGGGTTTATAGCTGCTTTTCGAGATAGAAATAACCATTGCCCAACCCTATGATTAAAAGCAATAACGGATGATGCTGCTTTATAATCATTCCATGTTCCTACAGATTTTTCTTTCGCCACATATGGGCCTTCAAGTTGAAGATTTGCACGAACTTGATCTATTGTCAAAAAAGTAATTCTATTATATGCTAATAAAGGAGCATATTTTTCAATACAAAAAGATAATTGTCGAGCCTTTAATCCTATTATTCGGTCTGGTCCTGTAACTTCAGCAAGTTTTGAGCATGAAGTTGCAGCAATGCTATCCCAAATAATCATAATCTTAAATTCTTTTTGTAACTTATCCTCAAATGTTTTCTTAATACCAACTAAAGTTTCTATCATATTGAAAAAACCATAGATATCAATGACAATAGGTTCATAGCGAAATCTTTTTTGATCAATCCCAAATATTTGTATTCTCGAAGAATTAGCAAAATTTTCAGAATTATTTCCAGAAGCATTTCCAGCCCCTTCAATATCTAAATAAACAATAATTGAATTGGGGTATATATCTTGGAATACTTTTGAAAATTGAAATGCGAATGTCGACTTACCTGTTTCTGGAGTTGAACTCAAAACAACAGGTGCTGAAGATATTATTCCGCCTCCCAACAGGGCATCTAAATGTTGAATCCCAAACGGGGTCATATAAGGTTTGGGAGCTCTTGTAAATCCATAATCACGTGTAATAATTGCATTAAATGCTTCCCCTAATTTTTCTGTAAAATCTACAGGAGCTGCATCAAATTGTGATGAATCAAGATTTATAGTACTTAATGTTCCTTCTTTTTTAGTTCTAGACACTATTGCCTCCACATTTTTAAATATTAAAATCCATAACCTATGGATGAGATGAAGTACATCACCCATGTTCATCAGATTTAATAACTTTAATTCTTTTAATTCTTGGGTCATCACTTATATTTGGACTATCTTCATTAACATATTGAATAAATTCTGATATTATTTGATTTAAATCAATTTTATCGGTATCGTTATCATTAAAGATAATCATCTAATTCATCATCCTCAAATTCTTCATCTTCACCAAATTCTTCATCAGACATTTCATCTACTTCTTCATCAGACATTTCATCTACTTCTTTAGGAATTTCACTTTCTACGTTATCAATGAATGCTTCAATATCCTCAAGTTCTTCATCTGGCATCTCATCAACTTCCTCTGGAAGTTCATTTTCGATATCATCAATTTCTTTTTCAGAAAAATAGTTTTTAGCCATATTATTCTCCTGTTCCTCTTCAAAATTTTCAGGATTCAGATTACGCACTATAATAACTCTCTTTATCCGATTAACTACTGGTGTGTTTGAATTTTCATCTTCAAAAGCATTCCATATTCGACTTTCCATTGGCTCCACAGAATGAGCCCTGATAATGGAAATCATAAACTCTCCTCCTTATAACTTATAATCCGAATCATAAGTTATAGACGAATTAATAACAGATGATTCTCCTTTATTCAGATTTGACATAGCATTACCGAGTTTTTCAAAAAACCCAACAAGATTTCCATCTCCATCCGATGATCTTTCATCAAGTTTGCGAATATCAACTGCGATGAGTTTAATCTTATCTAAAATAACTTCATCAATTTCTTTATGATATTGATGTTTAATATGTTCTAATTTTGAAATAGAATCGAATATTTTTGTTAAAAGTTCAATATTCACCCGTAATGCTTTATAATACTTGTTTCTCTTTATTATATCTGGTTCGGCAGATGCTAACTTTTCAATTTGTCTATTCGCATTTTCTAAGGATATTTTATATGAAATAAGATCTGTAATGAATCTTTCTAAATGATCGATTTGAGCATCTAATGCTTTTTGACGATCTTTTAGTTCTATTTGTATTTCTGGTTTTGATATTGTGCCCGTGGACTCCATTTTTTATCATTCCTGTTTTATATTTGTATTTCGTCAATACATATTCTGACAAATTTTTTTAGTTGCTCAACAAAACTTATCTGATCAATCCTAATATTAGTTAAAGTCATCAAATTAATATATTTGCCGGTTAAAATTAAATTAACAAAATTATCAGATATCTTTGTCAATATTGGTTGTAAATATCCTTCTGAAAATACATTTTTAAATGGATAAGATAATTCATCTAAAATAACAGATTTAAGTAATTCTGATTTAATTAACATATCATTGTAAGGTTTTTCTCGCGGATTAGCAATATGAACACATTTTAATAATTTGAATATTGTGGGTAACTTTTTAATTTTATTCATTATTTCTTCATTTACTAAATCAGCATTATATACCTTAACAAGTTTATATTCAGAATTGGTTATTTTATTTCCTGATTTATTTTTTGCGCAAATAGATAAATATACATCCTGAAATTCATTATTAATTATTACGTTTTTAAAGATCCGATAATTCATTCCTAATTGCACGTATATCGGTGAGAGCTTGTAATATTTATCAACTTGGAGATTATATAATATATTTTTATAAAGATTTAATCTAGTAGATGAATTAGAAGAACTTAATATATTTTCAATACTCCAAAAATTAGTATATATTTTGCTAGTATCCTGCTTCTTCATAAAATAAAAATGAAAGATACTGGAAAATACCCCTCTGTAATAATGATCAATATTACCGACCATCAATGGATTTAATTTTTTTAATCCATTTCCAAGGAACTCTAAAAGAACATTATACTTAATAACATCCTGATCTAAATAAAAAGAATTAACATAAATATTTACCAGTTTTCCGGATGTTCGTTGAATACGTTGATAAACTGTACGAATAGTAGATTGTAAAAATTTACGAGTATCTAGAAGGTATTGTTGTAATATATATATCAAATATGGAAATAATATTCTAGACCGAAATTGAATATTTGACATTTTTAATATATTATCATTATATATATTAAGAGCATTCGATGTTTGATATAAAAGATATAATCCCTTAACAGTAGTAGATCGTGTATTGAGTTGTGAAAAATGATGTCTTTTTAAATCTTCCCAATATTGATCTATCATTCCTGAATCGATTACAATACTTTCACTCTTTGATGCTCGGTCAAATGCATCATACCCATGCCTGTGTAACAGTTTATAAGAAATATCCAGACTCGAAGTCTGTGGTTCTTCTATCTCCACATTACCAAGATACACTATGCCTCCTTTCACCCCCTAAAAATATTTATAATTTTATTATTTCTATATAAAATTAGAAATTAAAAGTGGAGAAAAAAGAAATCTTTAAACTCAATCTACTATTGCCAAAAATGGTTTTACTTAGAGAATGATAAATCAGCTCTGATCTTATCAGAATTAATAGTTTCAATACCATCATTACGGACAACAATATTACTATCTTTCATAATAGACCAATCTTTAGGTTCAATAACCTCAAACTTCGATCTTGGAGTTTTTTCACCCCATTCGGATACAGAATAAATAAACATTTCATATAATGAAATCATATGTTCTACCTCTTTACAAATTTTGTAGCTAGACTAAGATTAAATTTATGTCCCATATTCAACGGGACAATGGTTTCGTAGTCTATATTAGATATTTTAAAATATCTAATATATGGAACAATACAAACTCTCCCAAGAAGCTCATAAAATTTTCTAGTATAAACATCTATATTACTATCTCCAACAACTAAAATGTGTATAGCTTCTCTGATGTCAAAATTGTAATTTTTCATAAAAGTAGTAGTCGTATCATCCCACAGATCTTGTCGGTTCATAACTTCCTGATTTTTAACAGGAAAATACATATCAAGTGGTCTTGTATTAAATATATAATATCGATCTTCTATAAATTCTATTATAAAATGCCAAGGTAATAAAGTAATAGCAAATTGAGAATATAATTCCCTAAATCTTTTATATATCTTAAATAAATCAATCTTCGCCGAATCCACTCGAGGCACTGGCCGAATAGGGAAAAATGGATTATTATACGAATCTTCTATTAAAATACCCAATGGCCTAAATTTAAATTTATTAGAAATCGAAAGATGATCTTTCGTCGCATCAACGCGACCAAGATTATTAATAATTAAAGAATTAATATTATTAACATCTTCATTTAAAATAATTTCAGTAGTTTCATAATGAATTAACATAAGTTATTTGCCTGAGTTGCGTTTAAAATATTCATAATCATTTCGTGAAGTTATTAAATTCGGCAAATTAGCAGATGCGGCCGGTTCAGCAGCAGATGCATTTCCATTCTGATTAATAACAGACGCTTGCATATTTATAACTCCTCCAGCTTTAATATTCATATCTCCACCAGCAGTTAAACTTAAATTCTCACCAGCTTTAATATGCGCAGCTGCAGAAGATTCAATATGAACGACACCAGCAACTTTAATATCAGCCGTCCCAATCACATTTATTTTAATATTCTTATCTACAGTAACATTAATGTGATCTGCTGTTTTAACATTAATGCCAGTTTCATCAATTACAATTGTTGTTCTTGTATCATTATAATAAATATGAATAGAGTTCCGTGGAATATTTTTTGAATTAACATCACCTTCATATATTGCTATTAAATTATTATGTCTTGGAGTTCTTATAATTTGATAATATAAATCTCGTTCAACTATTTCATACGGCAATGTTTCAGGGTATGCATCAGAAATTACTCTATCAATATAAGCAGATTCGATATGATTCGCAAAAAACTTCACAATAACAGACATACCAGGTTGCATAGGATTCATATGAGGCTGAAGTTCTGGAACATTTACTTGATATCTCCCTTGATGTGATAAATCTTTATTTGGTAATATTGTTCCAATAAATTCACGATTTATTAAAAAATGTTCTCCAGACACAATATTCTCCTTTTATACCAAATTTTTATATCTCTTTAATCTGCTCGAACAATAGGTGTTGTTTTCCCAAATACCCCACCAACTTTGCCCAATTTAATAACATCATCTTCGGCTTTCCATTTTCGTAACCAACTCATCACTTTAGAAAGTGTTAATCCTCCAAGAAACCCACCAGCAGCTGCTCCAAGAATAGCAAATATGATACTACCAGCAGCCCCTCCAATAGCGCCACCCAAACCTAATCCACTAAGACTACCAATTCCACCACCAGTAAGACCACCAAATACCCATCCATCTCGTTCCCCGGCTCGTCGAGCAGCGGTAATATAATCTTGAACAGATGGATCATCAAAAAGTCCTCTATAAGTTTTCTGTTCTTGATCAGTAAAAGATTTCACACCATCCTTTACGAATCTTTGAGATAAATTAATAAATTCTTTAACGGAATTCATTTCAAAATATTTAGAAAGAGAATCTTTAGTATCCGCATATATTCCTTCTTCTATTATAAATAAATGTCCCATTGTAAGCATATTAAAAATTCCTTATTTTAATATAGTTTGACAGACGTTAGATCATATTTAATTTTATCTATATAAGTTAACATAATTTTTTCAATAGCGTCTTGAATTTTATCATTTGTTGGAATCTTGTTACTTATAAATTCAACTGGGTATTTTGCAATAATAACCAATGAAATAAAATAATCCAAAGGACCAAGTAATGAATAAAACCCCATTGGTTTTAACATTTTTAAAAGAGACATTATTAATATATTTGGAGTTTCTTTTATGATTTTAGTATCGATAAGCATTTTTGGGAAATCTTTAATAGATGTATAAGATTTCACATTCTCTAATATTGGTAGAAATTCTTCAAGATATTTATTATTAATAAAATTGTCATAGTCTCTTTTTAAAATGGTTAATATGTATGGATGGCGCTCTTGAAGATAATGTTTATAATAAATGTATGTAGACAAAATATGAACAAAAACTTTTTGTTTTTCTGAATATACTTTGTCACTTCCTATTGCTTTTAAAAATAATAAATATAGATAAGTTGTTAATAATTTGTGAAGAGCTTTATTCTGTCGAATATCAGTTTT
>CAYSWG010000101.1:0-8845 GCA_964434465.1 uncultured Geobacteraceae bacterium | reverse complement strand
CTTTCTTCCTGACAAAAATTGCAGCGGGAAAGGTGAGAAACGGGCGGGTAAAGTTCAGGTATTGGGCACGCTGGGGTGTTGCCGTTGCCACATAGACATCAACGTGTCCGGTTCTGGCTCTGTTGACGACGGCATCCCATGTGGGCAGGCGAACGATGGCAATCCGGATGCCGAGCTTCTTTTCCAGAAGCGCCACGTAGTCTGCAGTAATACCCCGATAAATGCCTCCCGCATCGAAATACTCAACGGGAGGAAAATCCGGATCAGGTGCCAGGCGGATTACCGGGTGGGCAGCAAGCCATGCCCGCTCTTCCCGAGTGAGAAGGTCCGGTTGCCCGGCGGGGAGTTTTACGAAAACAGCGGCAAGAAGCACGCATAAAAAAAGCGCCCCTGCCAGCAATAGCCAACAAAAACGCTTATTGTTCCCGCAAGTGATTTCAGCCGCCATATACTGACCCCCTCCTGCAACGCACCCGTCAGCGCACTCCGCTACCGTCAACGGGAACCCAATGAGGAACCATTATATTAAATATCGGCAACTGTAACACTTTCCTGACAGTTTTCAAATGGGTACTGATGCACCCGCTCAAAACGGTGTGCAGGCGGTGGTGGAATTCCTCCACCTGCCCTCTTCGGTCACACAAAAGAAAACCTGCTATTCCTTACCGGTCACTCCTGAAAGCTTCCCCACCGGCGCCAGGTAGATGCCGAATTCATCGGAGCCGTCCACGCCGAGCAGTTCATCCACCAGGGCCTGGTCATAGGCGGCGATGGCGCAGGTGCCGGCACCTATGGCGGCGCAGGCCAGGTACAGGTTCTGACAGACATGACCCGCATCCAGGGCAATGACCTTGTAGGAGGCTTCAGCGTAGCGCCATTCGGTGCGGGTCGGCACCGCTGCCCAGATGAACGTGACCGCCGCCTGCCCGGTGAAGCTCTGGCCACGGGTGGCGGCGGTGAGGCGGGCCGGCAGATTGGCCACGTCCCGCTCGTGAACCAGGGCGTGATCAAGGGGGAGATAACGGTACAGGCCGGGCTCAAGACCGTCAACGCGGAGAACGGCCAGGTAGGTTTCCAGGGGATGGCGGCAACCGGCCGAGGGAACGGTGCGGAGAATGGCCGCCTCGTGGAGCACATCCCGCACACCCTGGGTCGCCCAGAGCAGGAAGGCAAGCTCCGCCAGGGACAGGGGTATGGCAGCAAAGCGGCGGTGGCTCTCCCGGTCGGCGATGGCGTTTTCCAGGTCGCAGGGGGGAATCGCCCACTGCTCCCGGTCGGGAAGGTGAACCACCCTGCTGCGCGGCGCTGGTGGTTTCTGGGCCGGCGGCGGCCGCAGCCCCCTGGACTGGCAGGTGGCCCGGAAGTTGACTTCCTCCCTGATACGGTCGGTCAGATAGTAGCGTCCGCTTTTCGTCGAAATGGACAGCCGCGCCTCCCTGCCCTGTTCCTCTGCCATACATTAGTCTCCCTCACGCTGGATACACCGCAAGGAATCACTATACCCTGACCGCGAACGGCGTCAAGCAACAGCAGGGCTACGGATCGGCAGTTGCCCGGGTGAGCCCGGCGACGGTCCGGTCAAGAAAGTCCTTGATACGGGGGGCAAAGGTCTCGTGCTCCAGGAGAAAGGCATCGTGGCCATAGGATGATTCGATAAGGTGGTATTCCACCGGTTTGCCCAGTTCCTTGAGGATCGCGACCATTTCTTCGGTCTGGGCCGGCGGGTAGAGCCAGTCGGAGGTAAACGCATAGAACTGAATGGGAGCCCGCACCGGGGCAAAGGCTTCCTGGAGGGATTCGCAGCCCCAGGCCACGTCGTACAGGTCGAGGGCCTTGGCCAGGTAGAGGAAGGAATTGGCGTCGAAACGGTCGACGAAATTGTAGCCGTTATAGGAGAGATACCGCTCAACCTCGAAACGGCCGAAGAAGTCGAACAGCCCGTCCCGGGACGAGAAGCGCCGGCCGAACTTGTGCCACATGGACTCATCGGAGAGGAAGGTGATGTGACCAATACCCCGGGCCAGGGCCAGGCCGTCCTTGGGATTCTTGCGGTATTCTCCCTTTTTCCAGGTGGGATCATTGAAAATGGCCCAGCGGGCCACAGCGTTCATGGCGATGGCCATGGGCGACGGCCGGCCGCTGGTGGCCAGAACAACCGCCGAGGCGATCCGGTCAGGAAAGCAGGTGGCCCACTCCAGGGCCTGCATGCCACCCATACTGCCGCCAAGCACGGTCAGCAGGCGATGGATGCCCAGATGATCCAGGAGCAGGGCCTGGGCCCGCACCATGTCCCGCACCGTAATGACCGGAAAAGACAGGTTGTAGCGCTTGCCGGTTTTCGGATTGATGGAGGTTGGTCCGGTAGAACCGTAACAGGAACCGATGATGTTGGAGCAGATGACGAAGTATCTGTCCGTGTCCAGCAGGCGGCCCGGGCCGACAATGGCATCCCACCAGCCCACCTTCTGGTCATCGTCACTGTGCCGACCGGCCACGTGGGCGCTACCGGTCCAGGCGTGGGTGATGAGTATGGCGTTGGAGCGGTCTCGGTTCAGGACGCCGTACGTTTCGTAGGCAAGGGTTACGGGGCCGAGGATCCGGCCGCTTTCCAGGCGGAGTTCGGTGTCGAAGGTAACGGATTGTGTCTCAACAATGCCGACTGACATGGGATACCTGTGGAATTTGGGTGTATTCTGAATGCATGCTGCTCACATGACGTTGAGGCGTCATGGATTCAGGACCAAGAAAGAGCCCCTTCTCACTGGGTGAGAAGGGGCTTTTAAGGGAGCGGCAGCACTACCAAGCACCCTCCTCATCTATGCCCGAAGGCAGGATTTAGCACCTGACGCCCGCCGGGGCCGGTTGCTGTGGTTTCACAGGGCCTATCCCTCCACCACTCTTCATGAGAAGGTCTTCTATGCGATTGTCGTGAAAGGATACGGGAGCACCCGGGGTTTGTCAACGGCAAATACGGGCTGGAATGTACCGTTCAGCCGGAGCAGACCGGGCAGCAGGGACTGCGCCGCACCGGCACCTCCCGGAAACGCATCCGCAGGGCATCGTAGGTGAGCAGTCGGTCGGCCAGGGGCTCACCGATATCCAGCAGCACCTTGATGGCTTCCGTGGCCTGCACTGTACCGATCACCCCCGGAAGGACGCCAAGAATCCCGTCCCGGGAGCAGGCCAGCGCCACCTCCTCAGGCGGCGGTTCGGGAAACAGGCAGCGGTAGCAGGCGGATCGCCCCGGCAGTACCGTCATGGTCTGACCGGCAAAGCGCAGGACGCCGCCATGGGAATAGGGAACTCCCTGCCGGACACAGGTGTCGTTGATGAGGAATTTGGCGGCAAAGTTGTCGGTGGCGTCGATGACGAAGTCATAGTCGGCAACAAGCCGGCCGCTGACGGTCTCGTCGAAGGTCTGCTGGCAGGGAACCAGGCACAGCGCGGGATTGATGGCCAACAGCTTCTCTCCGGCAGACTGCACTTTCGGGCGGCCCAGGTCGGCGGTGGCATGGGCAATCTGCCGCTGCAGATTGGACACCTCGACCAGGTCAGCATCCACCAGGCCAATGGTACCAACGCCGGCCGCCGCCAGGTAGAGCGCGGCCGGCGAACCGAGTCCACCGGCGCCGACGATGAGCACCCGCACGGACCGCAACCGCTCCTGCCCTGCCTCCCCCATTTCTGCCAGCATGATCTGGCGGTCGTAGCGCTGCCGCTCTTCACCACTGAGCACTACCGTTTCTCCTCTCCGGCAACCGGGCATCCGGCTGCGGAAAAGCCCTGCTGATCAGGCGGGGCTTCCCTCTGCTGCTTCTCTGCCCGAACGGGCGCTTACACAGGGACCGGCAGGCCGGCACCGGTCCTGGCCACCACCGGGGTGAGCAGGGAGCGCATCTTTTTCAGGGCACCCTCTTCAATCTGGCGGACCCGCTCCCGCGATATGGAGAAATGATCGGCAATTTCCTGCAGGGTCTTCGGTTCCTCGGCGGAAACCCGATGCTCGATGATGTACCGCTCCTTGTCATTGAGCCGCCCAAGAGCCTGGCCGATCTCCCGCTCGAGGATCGTCGCCTCCTGGTTCTCGGCAAGGAGCTCTTCCTGATTCATCCGCTCGTCCGCCAGCACTTCCAGGAGGGTGCCGCCGTCGTTGCCGGCAATCTCCGCATCCAGGGAATAGTCGCCGCGCAACCGCTGCTCCATTTCGAGAAACTCGGACTCCTTCACGTCCAGCGCAAGAGATGCAGCCGGTACGTCATCCTCTCCCATCATATTCTTGATGGCGTTCTTTGCCTGGTTCAACTTGAAAAAAAGTTTGCGCTGGGCCTGGGTCGTACCGATCTTCAGGAGGCTCCAGGCGGAAATTATGTAGTTCTGGATATAGGCGCGGATCCACCACACCGCGTAGGAGATGAGCCGGAAACCCTTGTAGGGATTGAATTTGCGTACCGCCATCATCAACCCCACATTGCCCTCCTGAATCAGGTCGAGCATTCTCATGCCGTAGGCCCGATACTCACCGGCAATCTTCACCACAAAGCGCAGGTTGGCGGTGATGAGCGTCTGGGCAGCCTCCAGATCCTGTTCTTCGTAGAACCGCACTGCCAGACGATGCTCCTCCTCGGCGCTGAGCACGGGAAACCGGCGGATTTCCGCCAGATAGAGCTGCATAGTATCAGACAATACCGGCAAAGACGCTGTCATTGTCGCCCCCTTCTCTCCAAAGAATTACTGGTGGTCCGAAGATATTAGCACTCTATCGCGGTGAGTGCTAAAAACTGTATACCAAGAAACCCGCAGCAATGCAACATGAAAAGTACAGCCAAATCAGAGGCCATTACCCTCTGACCGGCGAGTATGGCGGGAATCGTCAGCCGTGACAGGCCCCGGGAATTTTACTCGTGATACAAGTGGCCCCCGAAACAGCAGGCAGGGACGGCAGGTACCGTGCTGCATGGTGTTAACAATTGCGGATCTTCGGCAACCCACAGCACGTTCTGCCACCCGCAGAGAGAGCGGAAAAATCTTGCCCGGTCAACAAGTTTCATGCTACACACGTAAGCACAGAAAGCGTTGGCGTGCTGGAGGTCATGGTTATGGAAATCACGGTTCTTCCCCTCCCGGAAGGCAAGAAAAAAACCAGGTATACCGACGAGTCGGCTCTGGGATTCGGCAAAATATTCACCGATCGGATGCTGCTTGCCGAGTGGAAAACCGACCGTGGCTGGTTCGATGCCCGAATCAAACCCTACGAACCCTTTGTCCTCGACCCCTCCTGTCTCGTGCTGCACTACGCCCAGGAAATTTTCGAAGGACTCAAGGCCTACCGCTGGGCCGACGGCAGAATCGCCCTGTTCCGGCCGGAGATCAATGCCCGCCGCTTCAATGTCTCCGCCGACCGCCTCTGCATGCCCCCGGTCCCCGAAGAACTGTTCATCGAAGGAATCAGCAGGCTCGTCCAGCTGGAAAAGGACTGGGTACCGGGCTCGGAGGGCACCTCCCTCTACATCCGGCCGGCCATGATTGCCGTCGAATCGGTGCTGGGCGTAAAACCTTCCGATCACTACTACTTCTTTGTCATCCTCTCACCGGTGGGCGCCTACTATGCCGCCGGTTTCAACCCGGTAAAAATTCTCGTGGAGGACTTCTACGTCAGGGCCGTACGGGGCGGCACCGGCGAAGCGAAAACCGGCGGCAACTATGCCTCGTCCCTGAAAGCCGCCCAACTGGCGAAACAGAGGGGCTTCGACCAGGTGCTCTGGCTGGACGGCCACGACCGCAGGTATATCGAGGAAGTGGGCTCCATGAACATGTTTTTCGTGTACGACGATGTTGTGGCTACCGCCCCCCTGACCGGTTCCATCCTTAAGGGCGTCACCCGTGACTCGGTCATGCAGCTGGCCCGGCAGGCTGGCTACCGCGTTGAGGAGCGGCAGATTGCCATCGAAGATCTCATCGCCGACATCCGTGCCGGAAAGGTTGTCGAAGCTTTCGGCAGCGGAACCGCCGCCGTGGTCACCCCGGTCGGCACGCTGGGTTTCAAGGATGCCGGCTACACCATCGGCAACGGCGGCGTGGGTCGCCTGACCCAGCACCTCTATGACACCCTGACCGGCATCCAGTACGGCAGGATCCCCGACACCTTTGGCTGGGTCCGCACCATTGCCTGATCGTCCATGAAACAGCAGCCCGAAACCAACAAACTGTGCAGCTCCTGCCGCCGGCACTGCAAACAGTTGCCCGGCGTGATCATAGCCAGTTGCCCCCGGTACTACCCCGGACCAAAAGTACGCAAGGAACACTGGAAGCAGCTGGAACTGCTATTCTGAAGTGTCTGTCACGAAAAAACCCCGCCGTTTGCGGGGTTTTTTGATTCTCGGCAACATATACGGCGGAGGAGACGTCCTTCAGGCGCATTGGCGCAACAGAAACCGCTGTATCTTGCCGGTCACGGTTTTCGGCAACTCCGCCACCCAGGATACCTGCACCGGGCACATGTGAGCTGGCAGGCGACAGGCAACAAAACGGCGCAACTCCCGCTCCAGCCGGGCGCCCGCTTCATGACCCCCGTTCGGCACGACAAAGGCAATTGGCCGGACCAGACCTTCCACCAACCGCCAGCTCACGGCGCATTCCAGTACCGCCGGGTGCTCAAGGAGCACGGCTTCAACCTGGGGCGGCGATACCCATTGGGCATCAACCTTGAACATGTCGTCGCTGCGCCCCTGAAATTGATACCAGCCTTCCTCTTCGACCACCATATCACCCGTCCGGAACCACCCGCCTGGCAGCATGGTCTCCAGGGTCTTGCCGGGGCACTTCCAGTAACAGACAGCCAAAGAAGGACCCCACAGGAGCAGATGACCAACCGTTCCCCGGGCAACCGGCCGATCGGCATCATCAACGACCTGCACCCGGTAAGGCGGAAGCAGCTGGCCGGCCATGCCCGGACGAACAGCACCGGGTCGATTGGACAGGTAGATGTGCAGCGCTTCCGTCGAGCCCAAACCATCCAGAAGCTCCACACCCGTCTTTGCCTGCCACTCCCGGCAGAGGAACGCTGGCAGAGCCTCCCCGGCGGACACGCACAGGCGCAGCGAGCCCAGTGAGCCCGCTGACTCGCGGTTTTTGAGCAGCATGGTGAAGGCAATGGGCACACCGAAAAACAGCGTAACCCGATAGGTTCTGATCAGCCGCAGCACTGTTGCAGTATCCGGACGACCGGGATGGAGCACGACGGTGGCGCCAAAGTAAAGGGGAAAGGTGAAACTGTTGCCCAAGCCATAGGCAAAGGAGAGTTTGCTGGCGGACAAGACTACGTCCTGGACTCCCATGGCAAGCACCGGGCCGGCATAGGCCTCGGCAGTAATGGCAAAATCGCCGTGGCGGTGGGGGACACCCTTGGGCAACCCCGTACTGCCGGAGCTGTAGAGGAGCAGGGCGACATCGTCATCGGACGGCGAAAAGACCGCGGTCAGTGGCGGCGTCGCGACAAGGGCTCCGGCAAAGCCGGGATCGTCCAGTACAAAAGACCGATCCACCAGGTCCGTCGGGACGACGCCCGTTGTCAGCGTCAGCCGGTCAGTGACGACCAGCATCGCCTCGGCATCCCGGACAATGTATGCCACGTCGCCGGCGGGCAGTGCCGGATTGACCAGCACGGCACAGGCGCCTACCTTCAGGCAGCCAAGCAGGCCGACAATGTATTCAGGGGAATCGCCGGCAATAAAGGCAACCCGCTCGCCGGAGCAGACACCAGCCCCACGGAGCAGTGCGGCAAATCGGGAGGAAAGCTCATCCAGCTGTCCATAGCAGAAACAGACATGGTCGGCACATGCCGCAACTTTCTCGGGATGGCGCGAGAGATTGGGAGAAAGAAGGGTGACTGCAGCATTGGCAACGAAAGGCATGGGCAGTATCCGGAGGAAGTGGTATGGGGTTGTATATATGCCCGCATCCGGCGTTTGTCAACGGAATTACCGGACAGTAACGACACCGGATCCCTGAGTCTTCATCACAAGAAACTTTCACCGTATTATGCCAGTTCCCACTGGCTCTTTCAGAACATTCGCCCAGGGCAAGTCTCGGACAGATTGACCAGGCGGTTGCTGGGGAGTGGTGAATTACTGGCGCTTTTTCCGGGCCATTGGATGGGCTTTGTCGTACACTTCCACAAGGCGGTCTATACTGACGTGGGTATACTTCTGGGTTGTGGAGAGGGAAGCGTGGCCGAGCAGTTCCTGAATGGCGCGCAGATCGGCACCCGCCTCCAGAAGATGGGTGGCGAAGGTGTGGCGAAGGGTATGGGGTGAAACCTTTTTCATGGTGGCCACGGCAAGAATGTGTTTGTCGATGATCCGGCCGACACTGCGACTGGTGAGTCGTCCGCCCCGGGCGTTGACCAGCAGGGGCGCACCGGAGGGGGGATTGCCCCGAGCGGCAAGATAGTCAGCCAAAGCTCTGCAGGCATGGCTGCCCAAGGGAACGATCCGCTCCTTGCCCCCCTTGCCCAGCACTCTGACCAGACCCTGAACCAGATCGATGCCGGCCACGTCCAGGCCGGTCAGTTCGCTGACCCGAAGACCGCTGGAGTAGAGTGTCTCCAGAATCGCCCGATCCCGCAGCGCCGGCAGGTCGAGCCCGGACGACGCCGTGACCAGTGCCGTGACCTCGTCAATATCCAGATGAAAGGGAAGAGTCTTCTCCCGCTTGGGTGTACTGACCAGTTCAGCTGGATTTCTGTCAATCCGGCCCAGCCGGAACAGGTATTTGAAAAGGGCGCGAATTGCCGCCAGCTTGCGGCCCATGGTGCTCCGGGCATGATCCCGGGCAAGGAGCGCCAGGT
>CAYSWG010000100.1:0-8944 GCA_964434465.1 uncultured Geobacteraceae bacterium | reverse complement strand
CATCTCCCTTGACGCCGCCCTCCGGTACCAAACCTCAGTCCGGAAAACGGTTTTCTGTCAATATGTAGACCTGACACCAGTGCCTACCTGGATGATCGGCAGCAACAACCAGTTGATGATCGAGTATCGCAATGATTTCTCCGTAAAAAATGGTCCGGCCACCGACACCTTCGGCGCCCGCTGGGCATATTTCTTCTAATTCTTACCTTCGCAACAGAAAGCATTTGTTCGCCGAAATCCTCCTTTCGGTTTGGGGCGCTGCATACAACCAGCGCCCATTTTTTCCAGCACACCAGACACCATTTATTATGATTCGGAACATAGTTTCCGTGGGAGCGTACTACATGCACTACCAAGACAGTTACAGCAAAAAACTCGTTTCGGCCGCAGCGGCGGCACAAACCGTCAAATCAGGCGACTGGGTCGACTACGGCATCTGTGTCGGCCACCCGGTTGCCACCGACCAGGCACTGGCTGCCCGGGCCGCCGAATTATCCGATGTCAAGGTGCGCGGCGGCATCAGCATGTGGCTGCCGGCCATCTGCGCCATTGACAATCCGGGCAAGCATTTTACCTGGAACTCCTGGCACTGTACCGGTGTCGACCGGAAAATCATCGATATGGGCTGCGGCTTTTACGCACCCATGCGCTATTCGGAACTGCCGCGCTTCTATCGGGAGCATCTCCCGGCAGTGGACGTGGCCATGATTCAGGTGGCGCCCATGGACGAACACGGCTATTTCAATTTCGGTCCCCAGGCATCCCACCTCATGGCAGTCTGCGAACGGGCCGAGGTGCTGATCGTCGAAGTGAACAGCAACATGCCCCGCTGCCTGGGCGGCTTTGAGGAAGCGGTCCACATTTCCCAGGTGGATTACATCGTTGAAGGGGACAATCCGCCCCTGGCCCAGATGCCGGCCAACGGCCTGAGCGACGTGGACCGCAAGGTTGCCCAGTTCATTGTCGAGGAAATCCCCAACGGCGCTTGCCTGCAACTGGGCATCGGCGCCATGCCCAATGCCGTGGGCGTGCCGATCGGTGATTCGGACCTGAAAGACCTGGGCGTACACACCGAGATGTATGTGGATGCCTTTGTCGACCTTTCCCTGCAGGGAAAAATCAACGGCTCCCGCAAATCCATCGACCGCTACCGCCAGGTGTTTGCCTTCGGCGCCGGGACGCAGAAACTGTATGATTTCATCAATGACAATCCCCAGGTGATGAGCTGCCCGGTTGATTACATAAATGATGTGCGCAAGGTGGCGCAATTGGACAACTTCATCTCCATCAACAATGCCGTTGAAGTGGATCTGTTCGGCCAGATCTCCTCCGAATCGTCGGGCACCAAGCAGATCAGCGGCACCGGCGGCCAGCTTGATTTTGTCATGGGCGCCTACCTGGCTCCAGGCGGCAAAAGCTTCATCTGCCTCGCTTCCACCTACGGCAAGACCGGCGCCGTCAAGTCGAGGATTGTGCCGACCCTGACACCGGGCAGCATCACCACCGCCAGCCGCACCTGCGCCAACTGGGTGGTCACCGAGTTCGGCAAGGTCAATCTCAAGGGAATGACCACCTGGCAGCGGGCCGAGGCGCTCATCGGCCTGGCCCATCCGGACTTCCGCGATGACCTGATCCGGGACGCTGAACGGATGAAGATCTGGCGGACCAGCAACAGACGATAACGCCGGCGTCACGAGTCACCGGTAGACCAGCACACACCACAAACCTGTACCGGGAGGTCTGGCACATGGCAGGAAAAATAAAGCGGCAGATCGATGCCCTTGTGGCCGAGCGGGCCAAGGGCAATGAAACCCTGGCCCGCGTCATCAGGACAAAACTGATCCTCAAGGGCATTGACCCGGAGAAATACTCGGCCCACTCTGCCGATGAACCGGAAATACTGAGAAAGCTGGAAAAAATGCTACGAAATACCGACACGTGAGTGGAAGAGGAATTGTATGACCATCGCTATTGCCTATTCACACCAGGGAAGTGCCGATGCCGCGGTCCACGAGCTGATGGACTCGTTTGCCCATACCACCATGAAAATGCTCATCTACTTCGCTTCGACCTGCTTTGTGCCCGAAGAAATCAGCGCAAAAATGCAGCTGGCCTTCCCCGCGGCAACCGTATTTGGCTGTTCGACCGCCGGCGAAATCATCAGCGGCAAAATGCTGAAAGGCGCCCTTGTCGCCATGGCCTTCGACTGTGAATCCATACCTGACGTGCGGCTTGCCGTGGTGGAGAATCTGCGCCGGAAAATCGACGTCAGTGAGGCGTTTCGCTCCTTTGCAGAACATTTCGGCGAGGCGGCTGATGAAATGAAGCCGTCCCAGTATCTGGGCCTGATACTGATCGACGGCATGTGCGGCCTGGAGGAACGGGTCATGGACAAAATCGGCGACAAATCCAATGTCCTGTTCATTGGAGGTTCGGCTGCCGACGATCTCCACTTCCGGAAAACCCATGTCTACGCTCACGGCAGATCGTACACTGATGCTGCCGTACTTGTTCTGGTCAAGCCGGCTGTGCCCTTTGAGCTGGTCAAAACCCAGAGCGTCCGGGTCATGGGGCCGCAACTGGTGGTAACCAAGGCAAATGCGGCACGGCGGGCAATCATGGAATTCAACAATCAACCCGCAGCAGCGGCCTATGCCGCGGCACTGGGCGTCTCAGTCAACGAGCTGGCCGCCCGCTTCCCCCGCCACCCCCTGGGACTGGTCATCGATGGTGAACCCTACATCCGCAGCCCGATACACATCGACGGCACGACCGTTCACTTCCAATGCGGCTCCGTGGAAGGGATGCCCCTCTCGGTGCTGGAACTAACCAACCTGATCGACGATACCCGGAATGCCCTGGCCGCAGCAGAGGAAAGCCTCGGCCAGATCTCCGGCATACTGCTCTTCAACTGCGCCCATCGGGCCCTGGAACTGGAATACAAAAAGCTCACCGCAACCTATGCAGAACTGTTTTCAGCCATACCGACCATCGGCTTTAACTCCTATGGCGAACAGTTTATCGGCCACATGAACCAGACCGCAACCATGGTCGTCTTCGGCCATAAACAAACCACAAACAAGGAGAACCACCCATGGCATCACAAGGACAAGGAAACCCGGCGGTAGTCGGGCTGGCAGGATTCGGACTGACAACACTGCTCCTGCAGTTGCACAATCTCGGCTGGTGCGGAACCGGCGTCGTATTCTGCACGGCCATCATCCTCGGCGGCGCCGCCCAGTTCATCGCCGGACTGCAGGAATTCAAGGTCGGCAACAACTTCGGCTACAGTGCCTTCACGGTTTTCGGCGCCTTCTGGATCGCCCTGGGCATGATCTGGGCCATCCTCGATCTGCAAGCCGTACCGGGCAGCTTCATCGGCAGCCATCTGCGAATCACGCCTAGCGACATCGGCATATTTCTGCTGGCCTTCACCGGCTACGCGGCAATCCTCTGGGTCGCCGCCCTGCGCATCAGCGGCGCCATGGCCTTCACCTTTACGGTACTCATGATCGGCTTCATCGGTCTCGACCTGGTCTTTCTGGCCGGCATGAAACAGCTCATGCCCTTCATCGCCATTGACCTGATCATCTGCGCCCTGGGCGCCTGGTACATGATGGCGCACATCATCTTCCTGCAGATTTATGGCCACGGCCTCCTGCCCCTGGGCAAGCCGTGGATTCCGGCAAAATCCCTGCCGGCAGCCACACCCGTGGAGAACATTGCCGCCTGCCAATCCTGACGGCAACGCTCTCTTCAAGCACCAGACGCACAAAGGCCATCACCCCTGACGGGATGATGGCCTTGTTGTTAAATCTGTGGCGACGGTATGCCGCAGTGGCCGGAAGAGCCGGGGCCGAACGCCGCCGGGCCGTGACACATCGCCTGCTACGCCGGAACGGGGCCGGACACAGGGATATCAGCTGAAACACACAGGCAGAGTCCTTCCGGACAACGGAGGCAGAACGGCGTCACGGAACCAGGCGTTTGCGGAGCAGCAGACTCGCCGGCTCTGCAATCAGTGCAGGTGACTCCTTCAACGGGGCACGGACTCCACAGTCAGCAGCTTGGCATCAAGAATCATGGCCCCCTCGGCATAGAGGGCCACCGGGTTGAGATCCACTTCCTCCAGGAGACCGCTGGCCATGAGCTCGGAGACAACGACGAGGATATCCGCCAGGGCCTCCCGGTCACAGGGCGGCTTACCCCGGTAGCCGGTCAGCAGCCGATAGCCCTGCACCCGCGCCATGAGCCGGAAGGCATCATCCCGCGTCAGGGGTGCCAGGGCAAAGGCCACGTCGTGAAACAGCTCGACCAACACACCGCCCAGGCCGAACATGACCAGCGGCCCGAACTGGGGATCGACGATGCCGCCGACAATCACCTCGGTGCCCGGCGGAGCCTGCTCTTCCACAACAACCCCTTCGGCATGGTCGATTGCCATCAACTCCGCCACCGCCCGGCCCACAGCAGCCGGATCGGCCAGCCCGAGACGCAGGCCGCCCACATCGCTTTTCGAGCTGATCTTCGCCGAAAACACCTTGGCCACCAGGGGAAACGTCAGACCGGACACGTCCGGCAGTGGTGTGCCGACCGGGATAAACAGCCCCCGGGGCGCAGGCAGCCCGGTATTCCGGAGGAATTCCTTGAGAACATGCTCCGGCAGCACCCTGGCGCCCGGATAGGCGGCAAGCAGACTGAGCAGCTCTTCTCGCCTATCCATGGCAACCTCCTCCGGCAAGCAGTGCCGCCAAACCGCGCACCGCCCGCTCCGGCGAACGATAGACCGGGATGCCGGACCGCTCCACCAGGCGGATCAACTGCGGCGCCACCCCGCCCTGGGCAATGTGCACCACCAACGGTTTACGGACCTGCTCCCGGAACTGGCGAAGATAGTCGGCCAGACCGATCGTCACCCCGGCGACACCGGTCAGGGCAATGACAAGGAACCCGTCGTAATGGTCTCCCACGGCGGACAATGCCTGACGGTAATCGGCAATCCGCACCTGACCGGTCAGGTCAATGGGGTTGGCCACCGTATAGAAGGAGGGAAAGACCGCGCGCAGCCCCTCCGTAACCGCCGCAGGGAGGCCGGTCAGCTCCAGACCGCGCCGGGCGCACTCGTCGGCGGCCAGCACTCCGGATCCACCGCCGTTGGTGATGATGCAGACCCGCCCGCCGGCAACCGGCCGCTGGTAGGACACGGCCTTGGCCGCATCGAGCAACTCGTCGAAACAGCCCACTTCATGGATGGCAAACTGCTCAAGGAGGGAATGGAACACCCGGTAGTCGCCGGCCAGTCGACCGGTATGGGAAAAGGCGGCGCTGCTGCCGCCGGCCCCTTTGCCCGCCTTGAGGACCAGCAGCGGCTTCTTTGCCGACAGCTGGCGGGCCGCCTCCAGAAAGCGCCGACCATCAGTCACTGACTCCAGATAGGAGACCACCACCGCAGTGCTGTCGTCCTCGGCCAGGTATTCGTAGACCTCGGGGGCATCAACATCCACCCCGTTGCCGTAATTGATCACCTTAGAGATTCCCGTGTTGGCGGTACGGATGGCGTCCAGCAGACAGATCATCACCGCGCCGCTCTGGGAGACGACCGCCACATTGCCCCGCTTCGGCCGCTTCAGGCAGCCCTTGGGCAGGAACATGGTATCGAGCCGGTGCCGGGGATTGAACAGGCCGAGGCAGTTGGGGCCAACCAGGCGCAGCCCCCCTTCCCGACCGATACGGATAAGTTCCTCCTGCAGGTCCTTGGCGCCCACTTCGGCAAAGCCGGCACTGACAATCAGCACGAACCGGGCCTTGCCCACATGCTCCCGCAGCAGCTGCGGTACCTCCACAGCCGGCCGCATGATCACTGACAGGTCCACCATGCCGGGAATATCCCGCACCGACCCATGGCAGGGCAGTCCCATGATCTCCCGGTAGCCGGGATTGACCGGATAGACGGCACCCTTCACGGTCAGAAGATTGCGCAGGGCAATGCCGCCCAGCTTCTCCTCGTTGGGAGAAGCACCGATCAGGGCGACGGATTGGGGATAAAAGAGGGAATGGAGATCGCTCATACGCTCTCGATGAACAGCAGGGCCGGATCCTGCAGGTAGGCGGCCACCCGGCTTAGGAAGCGGGTCGCATCACCGCCATCGGTGACCCGGTGGTCAAAGGTGAGGGACAGGGGCAGGATCTTGCGAATGGCGATCGCCCCGTTCACCACCCAGGGCTTGTCGCTGATCCGGCCGCAGCCGAGGATGGCCACATCGGGAAAATTGATGATCGGCGTGGCAAAGCCGCCGCCGAACTGGCCAAAATTGCTGATGGTGAAACTGCTCCCCTTCATTTCGGCCAGGGTAATGGTCCGCTGCCGGGCCCGCTCGGCCAGATCCTGCAGTTCCGTGGCCAGCTGGATAATGCTTTTCTGCTCCACGTTGCGCAGCACCGGCACAAGCAACCCTTCGGCCGTATCCACGGCAAAGCCCATGTTGCAGTACTGCTTCAGGATGATGGCCTCGCCCGCCTCATCCACAGCGGCATTGAGCAGCGGGTGCTCCCGGAGGGCATGCTGCACCGCCTTGATGATAAACGGAAAATAGGTCAGGTGCACGCCCCGGGCATCCAGGGCGGCCTGCTCCCGCCGGCGCAGTTCGGCCAGTTCGGTGACGTCCACCTCTTCCATGCCCGTAACACAGACGGTCATCTGGTGGGATTTGAGCAGGTTGCGGGCAATGGTGCGGCGCAGGCCGCGGAAGGGGATTCGCTCCTCGGGACCGTATGCCGCAGCAGTGTGCACGGCACCGGCAACGGCCAGCAGATCCTCCCGGGTGATGCTGCCCCGGGGTCCGCTGCCCGTAATCCCCTCCAGGGAAATACCCTTCTCCCGGGCCATGGCCCGTACCGCCGGCGTGGCAAGCACCGCCGGTTCAGGCGGTGGGACAGACGGCACGGCCTCGTCTTCCGCTTCCGGCAGTTCACCCACCACCGACACGGACCGGGGCCGCGGCGCTGCTGTTTCGCCTGCCTCGGCGATGGTCAGCAGCGGCTCGCCGACCCGGGCAACATCACCCTCACCATGGGCCAGGGACAGCACCGTACCCCTGCGGGGCGTGGGCACTTCCACCACCGCCTTGTCCGTTTCCACCTCTACCACCGGCTGATGTTCCTCGACCACATCGCCAACCACCACCAGCCATTTTCTGATCTCGGCTTCCACAATCCCCTCGCCCAGATCAGGCAACAGAAAATCATAGGACATATCAGTACCTCAGCAGATCATCAACCGCCGCGCGGATGTGCGCCCCGTCGGGCAGATAGTGTTCCACCAGCCGGGCCAAGGGCACCGGCACGTCGGGACCGGCAACCCGCAGCACCGGACCGCGCAGGTGGAGAATGGCCTCCTCGGCAACGGTTGCCGCCAGCTCCGCGCCAAACCCGCAGGTTCGGGGCGCCTCGTGGACAATGACGACCCGGCCGGTTTTGCGCACCGACGCCAGGATCGTCTCCGCATCAAAGGGAGACAGGGTCAGCAGGTCGATGATCTCCGCATCGTAACCATCGAGGGATTTTACCGTCCGTTCCAGCATGCTGCCCCAGGCAATGACCGTCACGGCAGATCCCTCCCGGACAATCCTGGCCCTGCCCAGGGGTAACGGATCGTCACCCTCGGGCACCTCTTCCTTGATCATCCGGTAGAGCCGGGTCGGCTCGAGAAAAATCACCGGATCCGGGTCGCGGATCGCCGACAGCAGCAGGCCCTTGGCCGTGCGCGGTCCGGACGGCACCAGCACCTTGACGCCGGGCATGTGGCAGAAAAACGCCTCGCAGCTTTCCTCATGCAGCTCCGGTGCCTTGATGCCGGCCCCATAGGGTGCACGCACCACCAGGGGGCAGGAATAGCGCCCCCGGGAACGGCTGCGATAGCGGGCGGCGTGGGCATAAATCTGGTCAAAGGCCGGATAGATGAAGCCGAGAAACTGGATCTCCGCAACGGGCCGCAGCCCATAAAGGGCCATACCGATCGCCGTGCCGACAATGCCCGACTCAGCCAGGGGCGTATCCATCACCCGCTGCTCACCGAACCGGTCCAGCAGGCCATCGGTCACCCGGAAAACACCACCATCCCGGCCCACGTCCTCACCCAGCACCAGCACCCGGTCATCCCGTTCCATTTCCTCACGCAGGGCCAGGTTGATGGCCTGCACCATATTAAGCAGCGCCATCGGCCACCTCCGCCAGATCCCGCGCCAGACGGGGCGTACACTGCTCGAACACGGTACGGAAGATATCCTGCCGCTCGGCCGGGGCAGCCCCTTCCGCCTCCCGCACCGCCTGGTCGATGCGCTCCCGGACACGACGCTCCAGCTCCTGCTGCCCATCGGCCGTCCAGAGACCGCGCCGTTCCAGGAACAGCCGCAGCCGCTCCACGGGATCACGCTGCTGCCACGCCGCCACTTCGTCCGGCTGCCGATAGCGGTCAGCATCATCGGCGGTGGTGTGGTGGGACATGCGATAGGTGAAGCATTCAATGAAGGTCGGTCCGCCACCGCTCCGGGCCTTTTCCAGGGCCTGCCGGGTTGCGGCGTACACGGCAAACACATCGTTGCCGTCCACCTGAATCCCCTCGAAACCATAGGCAACCGCCTTCTGGGCGATGGTGGCGGCCGCCGTCTGCCGGCCACGGGGCACGGAAATGGCCCACTGGTTGTTCTGGCAGATGAACACCACCGGCGCCCGGAAGGCACCGGCCATATTCAACCCTTCGTGGAAATCACCCTTTGATGTGGCGCCGTCGCCGAAATAGGCAACGGCTACTGCCCGGTCGCCCCGATAGCGGGCCGCCAGGGCAGCACCCACGGCATGGGGGATGTGGGTTGCCACGGAAACGCAGACCGGCAGGATATTCAGGCCGGCCGGGGTGACCAGACCCCGTTCATCGCCGGCCCAATAG
>CAYSWG010000099.1:0-9004 GCA_964434465.1 uncultured Geobacteraceae bacterium | reverse complement strand
AGGATATGGAATTTGACCGCCAGGTCGGGCTCCATTCCATTCCGGCCCGGTTTGGCGTGCGTTGCTCCCTGTACCTTGCCCGGATCCTGCATCTGGGAGCCATTGCTCTGCTGGCGTGGCTCCTGCCAGTCTGCGACCTTGGCATGGTGTACCTTTTCGGTATCATCCTGGCGGCCGGTCTGCTTGCCTATGAACACTGGCTGGTGCGGGGCGGCGACCTGACCCGGCTGGACGCGGCCTTTTTCACCATGAACGGCTATATCAGCATCAGCGTGTTCGCGTGTACTCTTGTGGATAGTCTCCTTTCCTGAACCGAGTCGTGTGAGGATCACCCATGCACATCATTCTGACACTAACGGGCGCCTCGGGCGCCTGCTACGGCTTGCGGCTCTGCCAGGAACTGCTGGCCATGGACCACGCTGTTTCCCTGCTGGCCAGTGCTGCCGGCCTGACAGTCCTGGAGCGGGAGACCGGGCTTGACTGGCGGGGAGCGGCTCCGGACGTTACAGACCGTCTGCGTCGCCATTTTTCCGTGGCGGATGACCGGCTGCAGTACTGGGCAGCGGATGATCTGCTGGCGCCAATCGCCAGCGGTTCCGCTGCGGCCGACGCCATGATTGTCTGCCCCTGCTCCATGGGGACCGTGGCCCGTATCGCCGCGGGCATCTCCGGCTCTCTTCCGGAGCGGTGCGCTGATGTCATGATCAAGGAACAGCGCCCCCTGGTGCTGGTGCCGCGGGAGACGCCCCTGTCGGCGATTCACCTGGAAAACATGCTGAAGCTGGCCCGCCTGGGTGTCCGCCTGGTACCGGCCATGCCTGCCTTCTATCATCAACCGGCCACCGTGGCCGACCAGGTGGATTTTGTCGTCGGCAAAGTCCTCGAGGCCCTCGGGCTTGGGCACGGTCTCTACCGTCCCTGGGGCAGCGGGGAGCCGCAGTGAGTCGTCTGCCGGCCATAGCCGCCAAAGTTCTGGCCGGTGAACGGATCAACGACGGGGAGGCCCTGCATCTTTTTGAATCCGTCGATCTTCCCGATCTGGGTGAACTGGCCGCCATGGCTAACGGGCGTCACAATGGCCGAACCGTCTACTACAATGTGAACCGGCACCTGAACTACAGCAACATCTGTGTCAACCGCTGCCGCTTTTGCGCCTTTCGCCGGGACCCGGGCGAAACCGGCGCGTATCTGCTTGATTTGGAAGAGGTCCGGGCTACGGCCGCAGAGGCATTCGGCCAGGGTGCCACGGAAATTCACCTGGTTGGCGGGCTGCATCCGGAGCTGACCCTGGAAAACTGCCGGCAGATGCTGCGGACTATCAAGGGAGTTTCTCCCCGGCTGCACCTGAAAGCCTTCACTGCGGTGGAGATCGATTACCTGGCCTGCCGCAGTGGTCTGTCGGTCCGGCGGGTGCTCCTGGAACTCATGGCGGAGGGATTAGATTCCCTGCCCGGCGGTGGTGCGGAAATCTTTGCCGATACAGTCCGGGGACAACTCTGCCCGGAAAAAATTACCGGCGAGCGCTGGCTGGATGTCATGGCCGAGGCCCACGGCTGCGGCCTGCGCTCCAATGCCACCATGCTCTACGGTCATCGGGAGAGCTTCCGGGACCGGGTTGACCACCTGGCCCGACTGAGAAACCTCCAGGACCGTACCGGCGGCTTCCAGGCGTTTATCCCGCTCCCCTTCCAGGCGGAAAATTCCCCCCTGGGAAGAGAGCTGCGCGGAGTGCGGGGCGGCATCGACGACCTGCGCACCATTGCCGTTGCCCGGCTTTACCTGGACAATTTCCGGCACATCAAGGCGTACTGGGTGCTCCTGGGCGAAAGGATCGCCCAGGTTGCCCTGACCTTCGGCGCCAATGATCTGGATGGCACGGTGATCCAGGAACAGATCGGCCATGCGGCGGGCGCCCCTTCGCCTGCTGGCATGACCAGGGCAGGGCTTGAGCGTCTGATCCGGCTGGCCGGGCGGGTGCCGGTGGAGAGGGATTCCCTGTACCGGGAACTCCCGGGGCAGGGAGATGCTGCGTCCCATGACTGACCGGATTGGTGAAAAAATCATGGCCGGCCGGCGGATCAGCGGTGAGGAGGCTCTGGAACTCTACCTGGCGGCGGAGTTGCCAACCCTTGGCCGCCTGGCCCATGCCCGGCGCAAGCGGCGTCATCCGGAGCCTGTGGTCACGTTTGTCGTTGACCGCAATGTGAATTATACGAATATCTGTGTCAGCCGCTGCCGGTTTTGTGCTTTTTACCGGGATGAGGAGTCAGCCGATGCCTATCTGCTCCCCCGGGAGGAGCTCTACCGCAAGGTTGCCGAGCTGGTCGGGCAGGGGGGCACCCAGCTGCTCCTGCAGGGGGGGCTCCACCCCCGGCTGGGTATCGAGTATTTCGAGGAGCTGTTCCGGGACCTGACCAGCCGTTTTCCTTCAGTCCGCCTGCACTCACTGTCGCCGGCGGAGATCCACCATAGTGCGGGCCTGTCCGGGGTGTCCCTTGCCGAGGCAATCTGCCGCTTGCACCGGTCCGGTTTGGCCTCCCTGCCCGGTGGCGGCGCCGAGATTCTCGTGGATCGGGTTCGCCGGGAGATCTCGCCCAATAAGATCGGCTGGCGGGAATGGGCGGCGGTGATGGTCGAGGCGGCCCGTCAGGGTCTGCCGACCACGGCAACCATGATGTTCGGCAGCTGCGAGCAGCCGGCTGATATGGTCGAGCACCTGCTGCGGATACGTGACCTGCAGGATGGTGGAGGCACATTCACGGCATTCATCCCCTGGACCTTCCAACCGGGCAACACGGAACTGGGTGGAGTGCCGGCGACGGCAGTGGACTATTTGCGGGTGCTGGCCCTGTCCCGGCTGGTGTTGGACAATATTGCCAATATTCAGGCCAGCTGGGTTACCCAGGGCGCCAGTCTGGCCCAGGTTGCCCTGCTGTTTGGCGCCAATGATCTGGGCGGGACCATGCTTGAGGAGAATGTCGTGGCGGCGGCCGGCTGCACCTTCCGCATGGGGCGTGAGGATATGATGGCGCTGATCCGCACGGCGGGGCTCATTCCGGCACAGCGGACAACCGATTACCGGATTCTGCAGACCTTCTGAGGGTACCTGCAGGGGTGCAGCGGTCCGGCAGGAAAGGCATATATGACGATACAACCAATAATGATCGAGTCCCCGGCAGATTTGGCTGACCTAACGGCGCAGCTGACCTGCGAAACGGTCATTGCGTTCGACCTGGAGGCTGATTCCCTGCATCACTATCGGGAAAAGGTCTGTCTCATGCAGCTTGCCACAGCCCGGCAGGTCTTTCTCGTGGACCCGCTGGCGTTGCCGGACATTACTCCCCTCGGGCCGTTGCTGGCCAACCCGGCCATTCGCAAGGTGCTCCATGGCGCGGATTACGATATCCGTTCCCTGTACCGGGACTTCTCGTTCACCGTGACAAACCTGTTCGACACCATGGTCGCCTGCCAGTTTCTCGGTGAAAAGGAGTTGGGGTTGGCGGCGGTTCTGAAGAAACGTTTCGCCGTGGAGTTGGACAAGAAGTACCAGAAGGCTGACTGGAGCAAGCGGCCCCTGGATGGGGGGATGCTCGACTATGCCGCGGCAGACACGGCTCTGCTCTTGGACCTGCACGGACAGCTTGCCGACGAACTGGCCAGGCTGGGCAGATTGGGCTGGGTGGAAGAAGAATGCCGGATTCTCTCCCAGGTACGGGCCGCTGACCGGGACGGGGAGCCCCTGTTTGCCCGGTTCAAGGGAGCCAGCCGCATGGATCGCCGGACGCTGGCGATTCTGGATGCTTTGCTGCAGTTCCGCGATGAGCGGGCGCGGCAACTGGACCGACCGCCATTCAAGGTGCTGGGCAGTGAGGTGCTGCGGGAACTTGCCGAAGGTCAGCCGAAGGTGCTGCATGATTTGTCTGACATTCCCGGGTTGTCGCCCCGTTGCCTGGAGCGCTACGGTCGGGATATCCTTCGGGCGGTTGCGGCGGGGTGTGCCGTGCCCGACAATCTTCTGCCCCAGATGCCGCAATCAGTCCGGCCGGAAAAGGACCCGGAGCGCGAGGCGCGCATCAGTCGTCTGAAACGCTGGCGGGAGAGCAAGGCCGCGTCTTTGGGGATTGAGGCGGGAATTCTGGCCAACAATGCTCTCCTGGAGACGCTGGCAAAAGAAATGCCCCGGGACCGGAACGGGCTTGATGCCATTCCGGCCTTGCGGGGCTGGCAGAAAGATGTACTGGGGAAGGAGTTGCTGGCAGTGCTCTCCTGAGTGATCGGCAGGTGGTCGCGGCGAGAGTTTTCCTCGCAGTTCCCGTTGCTCGGCTGCAGCTCCCGATCGGTCAGGTGTCCTTGTCCGCCGAGTCGCTGTCGGCGAAGATCATTTCGAATTCCCTGTCGAAGTTTTCCAGGTTGAATTCAGGTTTTTTGGCGGTGGCAGCAGGTGGCTCGGGTGCAGCGAACGGATCTTCTGCGGCCGGTTCGGTGTCGAAGCAGAAATCGTCCATCCTCCGGGACAACCCTTCTGCCGGTTCCCCGGCCGCAATGGGGGCATCAGGAAGACTGCCTGCGTCGGACACGTCTGCCGCAGCAGCACCCCAGGGGGGTGTTTCGGCATCATCGCCATCAAAGGAAAAATCAATCATGGGGGAAATCCCCCCGCTTGGCGCGGGAGCCGGCTTCTGCGTTACCGGTTCCGCATCCTCGTCGAAGGAAAAGCCGCTGAAGGGGGCATCACTGCTGCCCGCCGGCGCCGGTTCCGGGAAGCCCAGGGAAAAATCCCGGCAGGCATCGTTGTCGGGAAATGGGACCTGCAGCTCCTCCCCGCTAGCCGTTGTGGCGGGGGAAGACTCGCCGGCTCCCGGGGGTGCTTCCTGGGGACCGGCCGCTGCCGCAGCGGCGGCCTCGGGGACTGCCGCAAGAATGACCGGAACAATGCGGTGTGCCTTCTTGAACGTGGCCAGTTCTGCACCACATTTCCTGCAGGCATCGAGAAACTCGAAACTGTTGTACCCACACTTTTGACACTTCATGCCAGAAACCTCCTTAAGGTAGCACGTTTCAGCCCATGTCTCCCCAATAGAACTGCAATACCGCCAGCAAGGCCGGCCCGGCCGTCTCGGTCCGTAGAATGCGCGTGCCGAGGGTTACCGGGATAAAACCTGATGCAATGGCGGCGGCTGCCTCGGCTCCGGTGAGGCCCCCTTCGGGGCCGACCATGACAGCCACACTCTTTGGCGCGGGCAGGGAACCAAGCACCGACTTGAGGCGATTGGATTTTTCTTCTTCCCAGAGCAGAATTTTCACCTCCTGTTGCAGCGATTCCAGGAGGTGATGGAAGTCGGCGGCTGGGGAGAGTTCCGGAATTGTCGTCCGTCTGGACTGCCGGGCCGCCTCACGGGTGATGCGTCGCCAGCGCTCCAGACGCTCTGCTTCTCGTTCCTTGGGCAGCTTGGCCACGGAGCGCTCGGCGACGAAGGGGACGATGACGTCGACGCCCAGTTCGGTGCTCTTCTGCAAGATGAATTCCATCTTGTCCCCTTTGGGCAGTCCTTGGCAGAGGGTGAGCAGGGGACCTGCGGGACGGACAGGTTCGGCAGAGCTTTCCTCCAGCTGTACCAGCAGGTTATCCTTGCCGATGGTGGCGATGATTCCCACATGCTTCCGACCTGGCCCGTCGGAAAGAATGATCCGGGTGCCGATCTTCAGGCGCAGGGCGTGGGCCATGTGACAAAAAAGGTTACCGGTGATCAGCGCCGTGTCGTCGACTATCGCCTTCTCGTCAATAAAAAACCGCCTCATGTCGGCATGTCCCGGAAGACGAGACAGCTCCACTCATCTTCCCGTCCGGTGCTGTGCAGGACAAGCTGTTCAGATGCAAACCCACGGATGACCAGCGACTCCTTTTCCAGGAGAATACCGGACAGAATTAAAAAGCCGTGCGCGGCAAGCCGGTCGACAAGCAGGGGCGCCATGCGCACCAGGTCTTCGGCGAGAATATTGGCAAGGATTACGCCAAAACGTTCGGTTATGTCCCCAAGGGACCGTTCCGATACGGCAACCTGTTCGGCTACCCCGTTGCGAGCGCAATTCTCTGCTGCCACCCGTACTGCTTCAATGTCAATATCTAAGGCAGTTACCTGGTGGGCCCCCAGTTTGACTGCCGCGATACTGAGTATACCCGACCCGGTTCCCACATCAAGGGCAGACCATGGCGTGCCGGTAGCCGTGAAACCGTCGGCAATTTCTTCCAGGGTCATCAGACAGAGTCTGGTCGTTGGGTGGGTGCCGGTGCCGAACGCCATTCCCGGGTCAAGTTCCAGGACAAGATCCCCGGCCGCGGCGGGAAAAGCTTCCCAGGATGGCTTGATCACCAGGCGCCTGCCTACTCGGACCGGTTTGAAATGCTCCTTCCAGCTGGTACTCCAGTCCTCTTCGGTGATGGTGACGATGTGGGGTTTTTCGAAGTGAAAACCGGGAAACAGGGGTCCGTGTTCCTGGAGATAGGCGCTGATTTCCGTCAGCCGCGAGGGAAGGTTGCCATCCTGGGGAAAGTACGCTGTTACTGTTTTGAACGGTTGTTCTTCCAGGGTTTCCAGGGAAAAGGTGTCAACGACCCGGTTTTCGATGCCGACACCGGCCGAGGAAAGGTCTATGAGAAAATCGGAGACGGCATCTACCATGCCATCGGGAACTACGCAGGAAACCTGCGCCCACTCGTGGGGTTCAGCCATATATCACCGCCTTTGATTCAGCGTGCCGGGTCGGCTCCTGTCGAGAGCCGTTTCGAGGTATGTGTGAGGTGGTGCGGGTCGCAGTGGCGTCCCGCCCAACGGTTCAGGGCACCGTGCCGTACAACGGGACTGCCCCCGTCGAATCCCGCCAATACAGCCGTGCAACCATAACAAATGGTGTGATGGTTGACAATTAAAACGTTGACAAACTGGTCAATATGCGGTGTAATTCTCATTAAAATACCGCGTCGCCGTGGATGGATCTCCCGGTGGTTCCAGGCACTGCTGCGGTGAGCCTTGTCCCTTAATAAGCGGACATTCCTTATTGCATCTTTATATTCCTGTGGTATAAGGACATTCATGAGCGGTTTTTTCGTCCTTGGTTCACGCGGCTGAAGAACTGATCGTATCGGATATTTTTAACATGACGAGGTGACGGCATGAAAATCCTGGTGGTTGAAGATGAGAAAAAGGTTGCCAGCTTCATCAAGCGGGGACTCGAAGAGGAAAAGTACGAGGTGGAGGTTGCCTATGAAGGTGAGGATGGTTTGCAGAAGGCACTCGGCGGCTCGTTCGGCCTCATCATCCTTGACGTAATGCTGCCGAAAAAAGATGGTTTGACCGTGATCAGGGAATTGCGGCTGAGAAAGATTGCCACACCGGTGCTCATGCTGACTGCAAAGGATACGGTGGACGATATTGTTGCCGGCCTTAATTCCGGTTCCGATGATTACCTGACCAAACCCTTCGCCTTTGCCGAGCTGCTGGCCAGGGTTCGCGCCCTGCTGCGCCGTTCCGAGCAGGAGCGTGGCGCCGAGATCCGTTTTGCCGATTTGCGCCTTGATCCGGTAACCCATAAAGTCTGGCGCAAGGACAAGGAAATCGATCTTACCGCCAAAGAGTATTCGCTCCTGGAATTCTTCATGCGCAATCCCAACCAGGTGCTGACCAGAACCACCATTGCCGAAAATGTCTGGGACTATATTTTTGACAGTTTCACCAATATCATCGACGTCTATGTCAATTACCTCCGCAAGAAGATCGACCGTGATGCCGACAAGAAATTGATCCATACCGTGCGCGGTGTCGGCTATATTCTCAAGGAAGAATAGTTCGCCGCGCTCCATGCAGCACGTTTCTCCCCCAGCTTTCTGCGGGCCGACTGCTCCAGTCGTGTAGTTGGTCCGCAGTTTCGTTTTACTGTTCCGGTCCCTGCCGCACCCTCCCCTTATTGACAAATCAGATTCGCTTCCAGTACAGTTGGACGAGGTACAGCGTACCGGATTACTCGAAGGAGGTACCCCATGCGTACAGTATTCATCAGAACCATGATGACTTTACTCGCTGTTTCATTGCTGTGTCTGCCGGACAATGTTTCGGCCAAAGCCGTTCCGCCTGACTTTGTCGAGCTGGCCAGGACCTTGAAGCCGGCGGTCGTCAATATCAGCACCACCAAAGTGGTCGGCCAGCAGCCCATGCGCCGTCAGCAGGCGAATCCATTCGGTAATGACCTGTTCGATGAATTTTTCGGGCGTTTTTTCCAGGACCAACCCCGGCGACCCTCCAAACAGCGGGGACAGGGGTCCGGCTTCATTATTGGCGATGGTTATATTTTTACCAATAATCATGTGGTGGCCGGTGCCGACGAAATCAAAGTCAAGCTTTCCGACGGACGGGAATTCAAAGGGCAGATCAAGGGTACCGACGAAAAGCTCGACCTGGCCCTGCTCAAGATCGAAACAAAGGAATCCCTGCCGGTGGCACCCCTCGGTGACAGTGATGCCCTGGAGGTTGGCGAGTGGGTCATGGCAATCGGCAATCCCTTCGGACTTGCCCAGACGGTCACCGCGGGTATCATCAGCGCCAAGGGGCGCTGGATCGGCAGCGGTCCCTACGATGATTTCCTGCAGACCGATGCCTCCATCAATCCGGGCAATTCGGGCGGCCCGCTCTTTAACGCCCGGGGTGAAGTCGTCGGCATCAATACCGCCATTGTGGCCGGCGGCCAAGGGATCGGTTTTGCCATTCCCATCAACATGGCCAAGGCGGTGCTGACGCAGTTGAAGGAAACCGGCCGGGTCACACGCGGCTGGCTCGGGGTCAGCGTCCAGCCCATTACCCCTGAACTTGCGGCATCCTTTGGTCTGAAGGAAGAGAAGGGCGCACTTATCACTGAGGTCATGAAGGGCAGCCCTGCGGAAAAGGCCGGCATTCAGGTGGGAGACATCATTCTCGAGTTTGACGGTCGGCTGATCAAGGACATGCATGAACTG
>CAYSWG010000098.1:0-9042 GCA_964434465.1 uncultured Geobacteraceae bacterium | reverse complement strand
GCAGGGGGGATTCAATGCCACGCGCCACACCCAGTCTTAACCGTGCCGCAACAGAATTGTAACCTTCAACGGCTATAGTACCGAATTGCACAGCAGGGCCCTTCGCTGACCTCGCACCTAGGCACCAGGAAACCCGGGAACAGGCAGTACCAGAAAATCCCGGGTTTCTCACGTCCAGTTTCCTTCTCCCGACCCGGATCAACCAATCATTCGCAGACCGAGAACCGTCCAATGCCTGCGCCGCTTCCGGCGTCGGCACTTCCGGCTGTCGGGAGGTATCCCATGAAGAAGACCGTTTCCCTGTTACTGGTGATCAGCATGATTTCCACCCCGGCCGCCGGCCTGGCCGGAGCAATTCCGGGCAGCAGCCGGGCCATGGGCGTTTCGTCCCTGCCGGCGCCCGTTGCCAACGCCCTGCCCGAATTGCGCGGCATTATCCGGGGTATCGACCGGATCGACGGCAGTACGGCCGGTGTCCTGAATGTCGTCCAGAATGACGCCAGGGCGGTTGTCGAGTGGCAGTCCTTCGATATCGGCAGCGCGGCGACGGTCAACTTCGTCCAGCAGCAGAACAGTAGTGCCCAGCGCAGTTGGGTGGCTCTCAACCGCATCTACCAGCAGAACCCCAGCCAGATCTTCGGCAGGCTGAATGCCGACGGCACGGTCTACCTCATCAACCAGAACGGCATTCTCTTCGGCGCCGGTTCCCAGGTGAACGTGGGCGCCCTGATCGCCGCCTCCCTGAATATCTCTGACAGTGATTTTCTGGCCGGCACGCTCCGTTTTGCCGCTACGGGCACCTACAATCCGGAGCAGGCAGTTTTCACCGGGCCCGGTGCGGTGGTCAATCGCGGCGCCATCAGGACCGGCGCCCTGGGTTCGGTGTTTTTCATGGGACCGGAGGTGGAAAACCGGGGGAGCATCGACACCCCGTCCGGCCAGATCGGCCTGGCCGCCGGTGAAGCCGTCTCCCTGACGGCCGACCCCACCGCCCGGCGCACGTATTTCGTTGAGTACACCCGGGACAGCAGTGACGCCACCTACCCGACTACGGCACACGCCGCACGCAATGCCGCCGGCGGCACACTGACTGCCGAAGCCGGCGTGATCGGTCTCTATGGCGGGGTGGTGAACCAGAACGGCATCATCCGTGCCGTGACGACGAAAATTACCGACGGTCTGGTGGAGCTCATGGCCGCCCACCGGGTCACCACCGGTGCGAACAGCGTCACCAGCGTTGCCCTGGCCGATTCCGCTGAAACGATCATTCCCGCCGATGACAAGAAGTGGACCGCGGAGATTCGCCTGAGCGGCATCACGCCCGCCAGTACCGACCCCCTCGCCTATGATTTCGGCTACAGCGCCACCGGCAGCATCGAGCACAACGGCCTGATCCAGGTGCCGGGCGGCAGGGTGACCCTGCTGGCCGAGGGTGATATCACCCTGGACACCGGCCGCATCGATGTGAGCGGCGCCTGGGTGGACAAGGCGGCCGCTGCCAACCTCATCGAACTGACCCTGGCCACAGAGAACCTGCGCGATGATTTCGGCCAGAAGAACGGCATGCTCATGGGGCAGAAGATCAAGGTGGATGCCCGCGAGGGGACCGGCATCGGTATCCTGGAAGGGTATCTGCAGGCCCAGGAGAAGACTGCCCGGGAACAGTACCTGGCCGGCGGCAGCATCCATCTGACGTCAAATTCCGGTACGGTGTCCCTCGGCAAGAACGCCGCCCTGGGTTTCAGCGGCGGCGGCATTCGTTACGCCGGCGGCTCCTACGCCACGACAGTGCTCCATGCTGCCAATGGTAAGACCTATGACATCAGCAGCGCGCCCCAGTACCTGACCTATACGGGTGTCGGTAAACGGGTCCGCTACCACGCCGCCCATACGGAAGGGGCGGACGCCGGTATGGCGCAGATCGTCGCCGGGACGGTGAACCTCAAGGGGAGTCTCGACGGCTCGGTGACCAAGGGTGTCTACCAGACCCTGGCGGCCAATCCGCCAGGCGGCCCGGGGCCGGCGGGAGCCCGTGGCGGGGAAGCTTCTGCTGGGTGCCGAGTACCAGACGTTCGCTCCTGCGGAAGCGCAGGATGCTCGCCTTGGCGAGGTGGTCATCACTGCCGCAGCTGCTCCCCTGGCCGGGAGTTTGAACAGCGACGGCAGCCAGCGGGAAGGGGTCAGCTATATTGAAGATGCGGTCCTGAACAACGCCGGTCTCGGCACTCTGGAGATCTATGCCAACCGGACCATCAGCACGGAGCAGGGTTCCCGGCTGGAACTGGTGCCCGGCGGCGTGCTCAAGGCCTATGCCCGGCGAATCGTCCATGGCGGCAGTGTCCTCGCCCCGGCCGGTACGGTGGACTTCACCGCCCATGGCAATGTCACGTCCTTCGTCAATGACCCGGCTGATCCCAGCGGCGGTAACCCGCGGCATGTGGCCATGGTTGACGGCGTGTATCTCCTGGACGGCAGCAGCGTGGATGTGTCGGGTCTGGTGATCGACAATGGCCTGGCCTATGCCCGTTCCGGCCATGCCTCATCGACCACGCACAGTAACGGCGGTTCGGTGACCCTGCGGGATATCACCTACGAAGGGACGGTCCTGCTGGCCGGCGGCTCGACCGTGGCGGCCAACGGCGGCCTGCTGCGCACGGAGTCCGGCAGCGTGACCGGCGGCACCGGCGGCGCCATCACCCTCCATGGCTATACCCTGCTGGCAGCCGGCGATCTGCAGGCCCTGGCCGTCTTCGGCAAAAAGGGGGGGAGCCTGACGGCCCATGCCGGCGCTATTGCCCTGACGCCGACCACGCCGCTGCCTGAATCCTATGGCGAAACCATGGTTCTGGAAGCCTACCACGGCAGCCTGACCCTGCCCCTGGCGACCATTGCCGCGGGCGGCTTTGCCACCATCACGCTGAAAAGCGCCGGTACCCTGACCGTCGCCGAGGGGGTGACCATTGCTCCGTCGAGCCTGCGCCTGGCCCTGCCCACTGCCGGCCGGGTCTACCGAACGTCTACCCTGCAGGCGGGCAGCGACTACCAGGGTGCAACGGCCATCACCCTTGCCGCCGGTTCCGGCTTGAACCTCAAGGACGTGGAGGAGGGCTACAGCATCGAGCAGGTGGGGCTGACGATTGCCCGCGGCGCCGAGTTGCGTACGGCAGCGGCGGGGACAATTGCCCTGTCTGGCCCCCAGGCGATTGACATTGCCGGCAACCTGACCGCTCCGGCCGGGAAAATCACCATAACCGGCAGGACCGACGGTATTCAGTCGCTGGTAACCGTGCGTGACGGGGCAACGCTCGATGTCGCCGCCTACAACCGCCGTGATGCCAGGCCGCCGGCAACGGGCTATGCCGTGGGTTACACCGCCCTGGATGCCGGAACGGTGACGATCAGCGGCCATACCCTGCGGCTGGAGACCGGCTCCACCATCGATGTGTCCGGCTCCCGACCGGCAACGGGCTATGTGAAGACCGCTGCCGGCCGGATCGTCCGCCAGACCGTGGCCGGGAAGGCCGGCGGCGTTGCCCTGACCTTCAGCGGCGACAGTACCTTCAACAGCGAGTTCAAGGCTGCTTCGGCCTATTCCGGTCTGGCCGGCGGCAGTCTGGATCTGAAAAAAGTTGACCCCTTCACCCCCCTGAAACTGGACAGCACCCTGGTTGCGCACCTGGCGGCCGGTCGTTTCGATTCCTATACCTTCGCCAGCTCTAACGCCCTGCAGCTGAACGGGCCGCTCAGCCTGACGGCCGGTGTCGCCCTGACCCTGGACGCGCCGCTGCTGAGCCTGAGCGGCGCCGGCCAGGCGGAACTCTCCGCGCCCTATCTGCGCCTGACCAACAGCTCTGCAACCCATGTGGAGGGTCGCCAGGCCCTGACCGGCAGCGGATCACTGGCCCTGGCCGGTCAGTGGCTGGACCTGGACGGCAGCATCTATCTGTCCGGGGTCGGCGCGGTGACCACCGACTTCAGCCGGGACATCCGCCTGCTGGACCGAAGCTACAAGACGACGGACGGCTCGGAATACTGGGAAGGACTGCTGGCGGTACCGGCCGATCTGACCCTGCAGGCCGACCGCATCTACACGGCCATGCACTTTGCCGATGGGGCAGCCACTGACCTTGGTCTGGCGCCTTCGGCCTTTACCCTGCGGGCCGGCGGTACGGTGACGACGCTGCCGGTGGCGGACCCGTCAGCCACGCCGGTGTATTCGGCGGGCGGCAGCCTGACCATCGAGGCGGGCGGCAACATCATCCACCGCGGCCTGCTGGCCGCCCCCCTGGGCACTGTCACCCTGACGGCCACCGGGCCGGACAGTATTGTCTATCTGGCCGACGGCAGCAGCATTATTACCGGCGCCAGCGGCGCCATGAATTACGGTTTCGTGGACGAGGATACCTGGAAATACCGGGAAAAGAACAGCGGTACCTACCAGCCGGTTGCCGAACTGCCCGAGCGCGGCATTTCCCTCAGCGGCGCTACGGTGGTGGCGGCCGAAGGGGCGCAGCTGGACGTTTCCGGTGGCGGCACCCTCTATGGCTACCAGTTCCAGGCCGGGGTTGAAGGGACCGCCAACCCCCTGGCGGCCGGCGGCAGTTTTGTTGTGCTGCCGGGCAATGTGATCCAGGCGCCGGGTACGGCCGTCTATCTTTCCGGGTCGCCAACCCTGGCGGCCGGTGTCTATACGGTACTGCCGGTGCAGTATGCCTTCCTGCCCGGAGCGATCCTGGTTACGCCCCTGGGCACTGCCATTGCCCCCGGTGAGGTGCGGTCGACAACGGCCGGCTACACGGTGGTCGGCGGTTACAGCACCACCACGGGCAGCGGCGTTACCGCACCAACCCTCAAGTCCTACCAGATTCGCACCGCCGGCGATGTGCTCAAGGAGGGGCATTTCACCGTGGCTGCCGCCACTGCCGGAGACGGCGGTTCCCTGTCGGTGGTCGGCGCCACCACGGTGCTCAACGGCGATGTTGCCGCAGCGCCCCTTTCCGGCAGTTACCAGGGGGGCAGGGTTACCCTGGCCGGTCGCAATGTGAGCGTGCAGGATGCGGCCATTGCCCTGGGCAGTTATGATCCCACCAATACGGCTACAGCAGTGCTGCCGGCGGAGTTGCTCAATAACCTCTTCGTTTCGGCGGAGTTTCTCAATGGCAAAGGGTTCAGCCAGGTCAGCCTGGGTGCTGCCGGCACCACGGAGACACTTCGCGTCGAGGCGGGCAGCGAACTTGCCGCAGACCGTATATCCCTCATCGCCGATGGCGGCATTACCGTGGAAGAGCATGCCACGTTGCGGGCTGTGGATGGTGACGGTTCCGGCGCTCTCTCGCTGGTTTCCGGCTCCGGCACGGTACTGGTCGGCAGCGGCAGTCTGCTCCAGGCGGATGGCTCACTCAGCCTCCATGTGGCCGATCTGGACCTGCAGGGTGATCTGCGGGTGGACGGCGGCACCTTGCAGCTGACCGGTGCCGAGCTGATCCTGGCCGCGGACGGCACGCCGAAAAGCACCGGCCTGTTCCTGACCCAGAGCCAGTGGGACCGGATCAATGGCAGGGAAACGGTCAACGGTACGCCGACGGTTCGCAACCAGGGCCCGACGGATATTCGGTTGCGCAGTCGCGGCAGCGTAACGTTCCAGGGTGATTTCGCCCTGGACGTGGCCGCCAATCCGGCCAGCGGTGTGCGGGGCGATCTGACCATGGATGCGGGGCGCCTTGCCGCGACAGCGGGTACGGCAACGGTAACGGTTGCCGCCCGGGACATTACCCTGCAGAACGGTGGCGCGGCCGTGGCCGACACGGGCGCCGGGGAAACCGCGGCAATCTCCGTTCAGGCCGACCGGCAGCTGACCGTTGCCGGCGGCACGGTGAGCACGAACAGTTCTGGTGACTATGTGGTGACCGGCGGCGATGTGCGGCTGGACGGTTTCCACACGGCGGAATTGCGCGCCGACAATGACCTGACCTTCCGGGGGAAGGGCGCCCTGGTGACGGAAGGGGATCTGTCCCTGACCAGTGCCCGGGTGACCACCGGTTACCGGCGTGATGCAACCTATGATCGGTATCTTGTTGCCGACTTCGGTGTCACCGCGGCCGGCGCGGTGACCATCGCCGCCAGTGGCGGCACCGCCGGGACGTCGACCACGCCGGGCGGCCGCCTGGCGGTCAGCGGCAAATCCGTTGACCTGAACGGCATCATCGAAACCGTTGGCGGCCGGGTGACCCTGGCGGCCACGGGCAGTGATCCGGGCGAGGGGATCACCCTTGGCGCCGGGGCTAAAATTAGTGTCGCCGGCAGTGACGACGTTGCCGGCGGACGGGTGTCCCTGGCGGCAACGACGGGAGCGATTACCCTGGCAACAGGGAGTCTGCTGGATGTGTCCGCCGGCGGGCAGGGTGACGGCGGCCTGCTGTCCCTGGCGGCAGCCACGGGCGGTGTGGTGCTTGACGGCGCTGTTGCCGGGACTAACGGTTCCTTTGCCCTCCATACGGATCGCATTGACTCTTTGGCTCCCCTGACGGCGAAGCTGGCCGGCGGCGGATTCAGTGAAGCACTGGCGATCCGGACCCGCAGCGGAGACCTGACTGTCGCCCAGGGCGATACTCTTGCGGCCGACTCCGTGACCCTGGCCGCTGACGGCGGCTCGGTGCTTGTCTCCGGCAGCATCGATGCGTCGGGGGAAACAGGGGGCAACATTGCCCTGTACGGCAGCCAGTCAGTCCAGGTGCGAAACGGTGGTCAACTCACGGCGGTTGGCCGTGCTGCCGGCAGCAATGGCGGCACGGTACTGCTGTCCGGCAGTGCCGGTACGGTTGCTCTCCAGGCGGGCGGCATCGTTGATGTCTCGGCCGGAGCGGGCGGTACTGCAGGAACGGTGTCCCTGGCCGTGGCGCGCACTGCCGGTAACGATGAGGTTCAGGCAACCCTGGACGGCACCATCAGCGGCGTCGGCCTGGTGGATGTGGTCGGCTTCAAGGGCGAGCAGTACAGCGGTGCAAAGACCATAACCGCCGCGGACACGGCCGGTTGGCTTGCTGCTGCCGGCACCTTCATGGATTCCGCTACGGTGGCCGCCATACAGAACCGTCTCACCGCGGGTCTGACCGGCCTTGCTTCGCCCGACCTGCTGCGGGTTCGCCCGGGTATAGATGTGCAGGCCACGGGCACCCTGACCCTGGGTACGGCCCTTGATCTGACAACCAACCGCTATGACGGCGTGGCCGGGGTGCTGCTTCCACTCAGTGCTCCGGTGGCAATCTGGCCGTGGACAACAACCTGGTGGATCATCCCACCTCGCGCACCGTTTTGAAGGCTGGTACCGAGCAGCGTTCCTGGGACCTGGGCCTGGTGGCCGGTGCGGACTTTACCGCTGCCTCACCCTGGGCCACAACCGGCGGGGCGACGCTCTCCATCAAAGCCGATAGATCAGTCTATACGGAATCCGGGACCATTCGCCTGGCCTCGGCCGGCGATACGGTCATCAATGCCGTGGCCAGTGCGGCTTCGGCGTACATGGGCAATGCCAGCATGAATTATAGCCTGGGAACCTTTGCCGGAAGCGTTACCGGCGCGGTGGGCGGCACCCTGCAGCTGAAGGGCGGGGTGGTCCAGTCGGCGCTCGGCGACATTACCCTGGCGGTGGCGGGTGATCTGCTCATGGAATCGGCCTCTGTCGGTTCAGGGGGCAGCCGCAGGAACGTGTTGGGTTCCATTCGCACCACCGGCGCCTTTACCAGCAATGCCAACACCTACCAGACCTACAGTGGTGGTGGTGATATCACCCTTGACGTGGCCGGTGCGGTGAGCGGCAGAATCCTCAACACACTCACCACAGGCAGCACCTCCGGTGCGGGCTGGGATTTCGGCTACACCACGGCGACGCCCAAGGTCTGGAGTGCCAGTTACGACGGCAACAGCGCCACCCAGGGCATCGCCGCCATGGCCGGCGGCTCGGTGACCGTTACCAGCGGCGGTTCGTTCACCTCCCAGGCGGGCGCCTTCGGCACAGGAGACCTGACCATCGTCTCCGGTGGTGATCTGTCCGGCCGGTTCCTGGTGCGGGACGGCGACGGTCTGCTCCAGTCCTCCGGCAGCTTTGCACCCACCGGCAGCAGCCTTGGCCGCCAGGTGATCGAACTGTTCAACGGCACTGTGGCGGTTGCCGCCCACGGTGACATTCTGCTCGGCGCCGTACTCAATCCGACCCTGGCCAATACCAACGGAACCATGACGAGCCGCTGGAATCCTTCCTACGGCAGCAACGCGGCGATTTCTCTGACCGCCAAGGATGGTGATGTGGTGCTGGCCGGGGTCAGCTCCTTTGTCCTTGACAGCGCCCAGGCCTATGCGCGCATCCTTCCTGCGTCGGTAACCATGCACGCTGCCGGCGATATCTCCCTGACCGGTGACTATATTCTCATGCCGGCAACGGACCGGACCCTCGTCCTGGTTGCCGGCGGCAGCATCCTCGGCTCGGGAAGATCCGGGGACGGTAACCGGGCAACCATCAACCTGCCCGACGTGGATCCGGCATACTATGGCGTGCCCATAACGACCGTTACCAGCAGTAACATTCTTAAGGCTCTGCAACCGACCGCCGAGCCCCGCTATGCAACCTTCCAGCAGTCGGGAACCGGGGCGATTGTCCTCAGTGCCGGTGATTCCGGCGGGACGGGAGACATTGCCAATCTTGCCCTCTATCTGACGAAACAGGCAACCATCGAAGCGTCCGGTGATATCCGCAATCTCTACTACTTCGGTCAGAATGTGGCAGCAACGGACCGGACGGTCATTCGGGCCGGCGGCGGCATCCGCCTCTGGTCCATCGCCGCAGTGAGTGATGTGGACAGGAAACGAGCCACCGGCATCATCCACGGCGGTCCCGGAGAACTCGTCGTTCAGGCGGGCGGCACCATCGATCTGGGCACGACCCAGGGCATCCAGGCCGTGGGCAACAAGTGGAACATCGGCCTGTCCGCCACGGGCAGCGATCTGCTGGTGGCGGCTGACGCCGCCCCGATATCGGGCATGCCCATC
>CAYSWG010000097.1:0-9099 GCA_964434465.1 uncultured Geobacteraceae bacterium | reverse complement strand
ACGCCGGGTTATGGGCGTGGCGGCCTCGTGGTTGGTAAAGAGCGGTTCGTCTGAGGCGGAGTCCGGGCGCGTGGTGAGGTAGTGCCATACTGCTTTGGTGGTGTTGGGCGATAGACGGACGACGCGCTCCTTGTCGCCTTTGCCCATGACTTTGATGCGGAAGTTTTTAGCGTCCAGATCGTTGATTTTGATGCTGCACAGTTCGGATGCGCGCATACCGGTGTCCAGCAGGGTGAGGATGATGGCCCGATCTCGTAGCCGGGTGACGCGCGGGCAGGTGATGGTTTTGCCGTAGCGGGTGTAGGTGTAAGCGTCACAGGCTTTAAGAAGCCGAGTAATGTCGTTTCTGGTCAATTCGCAGATGACGCGCTTTTCGGCTTTGGGGCGGGCGACGTGGCGCATGATGTGATCGCGGGCATAGCCGTTCTCGGTAGCCCACGTCCAGAGGGACGACAATGCAACGTGGATGTTGCGCCGGGATTTCCCGGATAGGATGGCGGCAGAGCGTGACACGGCGCCGCGCGTGACGGCCTGGGGAGTATCGCGCAGGTAAACCATGAAGGTGGCGATGTCGGCGGGGGTGATACTTTCGATGTCGGGGTCTGTGGCGAGATGCTCTTGCAATTTTTGAAAGGCTACGCGATAACCGGCCAGGGTGTTAGGACTGAGGGTGTGCTTGAATAGCATGAAGCCTTCGATGGCCTGAGAGAGTTTCATGACAATCCTCCTGGTATAATCTTGGATTGTCAAAACGTATGCAAGCTAGGTTATAGTCGAGATTGTAAAATTGTCACTTAGGCACCGGGCACGCTCCCCACCATAAACACGATCCGTAATAGATGACCAGGATCAAGCCAAGGCCGATGAGGACACACGCGCCAAGGAGTGTGTCCAGGCTGGACCCCGTTTTGATTTCGGCTAATTTGAGCCTACCAAACGGCCAGAAAGCAGGAACGCCGCCGCTCATAGCGTCCAATAGGATATGAGATACCCAACCGGCTAAAAACGCCGCCACGAGGCTGCCAGGGGCGATAGAGAGGCTGTTTAGAACAAGCGTGCTGCACGCGGCAGTTAGAAGCCAGTGCGAAAAGCCCCTGTGACCGAACGCGCCCTTGATTTGCTTGACGCCAGGCAGGTTGATTTGTAGCCAGTCGGGGAGTAGCCCGGCCAGGCCGCCGATGGCCGCGCATACTGCCAGGTTGCGCGGTTGCGTCCAGTCGGCCATGGCCATGCCCGCGCTTATGCCTGTGACGAGGTGGGTCTTACCGCGCATTTTCTATCCAGGGCGTCACGACAAAAGCGTACAGGTAGATAAGTACCGAGATCAATAAGCCCACTATCATCGCGCCTCCAGTTTGTGACTGCCGCACGTCTGGCAACCCTGGTCAACAAACTCCCAAGCGCCGTCTATGGGCAGGGTCGCGCCGCAACGCGACATAGCAAGCCGTGCTTGCGCGCGACATGCAGATACAGCCGCAGTAGGGCGACAACCACGCGCCGGGTGGTGTTCCGCATCAGGATTGCGTACATGGTGGTTGCCCTCCAATTCGCGCGGCGATGTTTTGCATGGTGAGATCATCGTCCGCAAAGGTGTAATGGAATGTTTTACTGCCACAGGCCGGGCAGCCACAGCGCGTTAGTTTGTATAAGTCCTTGTAGCCGGTCAAGTCGTACCCGCAAAGACATCTCACGCTTGTCGCACGCTGAAACATTTGCCTGAAAGCCAACATAGAGTAACCCGGTTTTTTCATCCTTCCTCCACGCGGTACGAATTTCTGTCAATGCGCCGGGGTTGCCACGGCTGAATGTGGAGCACGACACGCAAGAACCATGACCAGATCATGCCAACGGCGCGGCGGATTCGCTGCATAGTACGCCACGACTTATGCGCTTGTTGTACGCGCCGATCCACGCGATTTTGGGAGTAGCGCCATTGCCCCTTGGCCGACAGGACGCTAGGCAAGGGTTTCATTTGCGCCGCCGCCTCGATTTACGTTTGGACTTCATGGCCTTGCGGGGCGCATCCCACATAAAGCGCAAGAACTTGCCACCCTTACGGGACTTCTTGGAATTGCCCATTGTCACACCTCATACGTACCAGAGTTTCACCGACCATGGTATACATTTGATCGCCGGTGGCGGTGTAGCCGCCGCCCGGATTGCGACAATAGCCGGTGAAGTCGTATTTGACGGACGTTAATGCAGTATTGTTTGCAATTTCTGCGGTGGCCGGGGGCGGATCGGGCGCGATCTGGCGTTTCCTTTGGGGTTTTAGTGGCCCAACGGTGAACGTGACGACAGCAAATATAGCAACGGCCAGCAGCCACCAATGCTCGCGCAGGCTGAAAGTGCTTTTGTAGCCGCGCTTCGCCAGCACATTCCGGGCGTACACGGGCGGTTCTTGATTGTCGGGGCAGTGGATAATCTTCATCGTGGATTCCTGATTTTGTCTATAGCCCATCCCAGAACCAGGCCCGCCAGCGATATGGCGCAGATCACCCAGAGCAGGTTGCCGGAGTTGATGAATTGAACCCACTTGCGGGCGTAGAATAACCACTGGGTATGATCTATGCCAAAGTTTGGGAACGCACCGCTCGCCGTTAGCGTGCCATACGTCTGCTCAAACCCGGCCCCGAACCCCTCAGATAGCATTTCGATAGAGGCCGGTTCAGGCGGCGTCAGAGTGGCGATAGGGGTAGGGGTCGGCACTGGCGTAGGGATTCCGCTTATGGCCTGTATGGTGTACGTTATCTCGTGGATCGCTTCCCAATCGTTACCGGGCGCGCCCGCGTTGGTCGCCCACATGCCGAACAGGTGCCAATCGTCTCCTACCAGAAGTTGCCCGTAATAGATACTCGGCGGATCCCATGAGATTTCGGCGTAAGGCTTGCCGGTTCCCCATCCGGTTACGATGTACGCGCCCTGAAAGTCTGTCATGTCCCCCGTAAACGTGCATAATGCCTCGTAGCAATCCGTACACAACCAGGCGGACCCGTAATCTGTGGGGGCCGGATCGTCAGACCAGGCGCACCCGATTTCGGCCACGGGGTACGGTGCATTGTCTGTGCCTACCACGTGGATGTGCGCTCTATGCGGCGACACGTCGCCGGCGGCAACTACGGCAGGAATCAAGCACAGTAGAAAAGTCACACATAACGCGCGTTTTCTGTTCATCGTTACCTCACAAGAAAGCCCCCAACAAATTTACAATAAACTCTACCACGTTCCATATCAGGTTAAAAATCCAACGTAGGAACCCGGCCAGAGACTTGAAGATAAAGATCATAAACGTCAACAGCCACTCGCCCAGATTCACAAACAGAATCCAGACCAGGCCGATGAAAACGAAGACCAAATTTACCCCGATAGGACCTATGGCCGCCACCGCCCGCACGTATCCCAATGCCACGGCGGTTGATTGCGCCATTTCGTAAGCGGCCCCGGTCACGGTTGTCACTCTCCCCCCGGAGGCTTGCGCCGTAACGTTCATGGGGTTGCCGATGAAGTTTCTGATGCTCGCAGTAGAATTCCTCACGGTGTTGAGTGCGGTATTCACGTCCGCGTAACCTGCGTTTAGAAAAAGGCGCATGTCATTCAAGCGCGCCATAAATTCAGACTTTACAGCGTTGCGTCCATCCGAAATAGAAGGCCATTGACTAGGGTCGATGCGGGGAAACACCACAACCGGAAAGGATGCGGATTGCGGTAAATCCGGCAAGGCCATCGGCAATTCTGCCGACATGCGCACCCCAGGCGAGTTTAGGTGTATCCCCTCGTTCGGGGGAATATACATCTCGCGCTGCGTGATTTCGCGCGTGGGCGTAGGGGCGATGGTGGGCGTGGGCATGGGCGTTGCCGTCGCCGTGGCGGTAGGCGTGGGGGTGTCCGTCGGTTCTTGCGCCGCCACGGGTAGCGCAAACCACAGCGCCACAAAAAGTGCTAACGCTGCACCGCTTCTATAACGTTTTTTAGCTTTATCCCTGTCCATATCAGTAGCCCGAAAGCCATGGCCCCCAATAAAACCACGTTCAACGCGCTCATGGGCGTGTCGGCCAAGACTTCATTCAAGAAATCTACGCCGTCCCAGATGTAAGCCCCCAAGCCGGTCATGTCTGTTCCAATCAGTTCGATACGATTCCCAGATACGCCTTCCCTAACGCCGCTGCCCAAAATGATGAACACGTCCGCCATGTCTATGAACAAGCGCCCCGCGTTTTTAATCTCAATCATAACTTCTATACGTATGGCCTCGAAGAACAACCCGGCCTCATTCCAGATCAGCATGAGCATGTCGATTAAGTCGTATGGATCCATGTCTAACAGATCGGCAATCCACCATATAACCGCGTTGACGATTTCTTTGATCCACAGTGCAAATGGGTTGATAACGTAGTCCACAACCCCCTTGCGCAAGTCGGCTATGGTGATTCCAAAGTAGTCCAGGAAACCCTCTGCGGCTTGCATCAGCCAATCCCATATAGGCATGTCGGGGGGAATCCGATAAACGATGTTCTTAATCTGCTTCCATAGCCAGTTCACTGCCATACTGATAGCACGGACAATCTCGCAAACGACCCACTTCAGAACGTCGAAAATGAACTTGAAGACATAGATGATGAGCGAATCGCCCGACCCTTCAGGATCCCATAGCGGCAGGTCACATTCCCCTACCACAATCAACCCTTCTGCATCCACCAAACACACGTAATCCACCCATGCGCCGTCGCTTGCAGCAAGAACAGGATCACCAGGCATGACAAAAATCTCGTTTGGGTAGAGGCTGTAATAGTCAGATAACGCAACGGTCTTGGTTTGATAACCGCCGCTCACGATAGATTTCCGCGATGTTCCAAAGACCAACGCGCTGCCGCCGTTGTCCTTTGCCCGTACCTCAAGCTGTCTGACTTCGCCTCGTGGAACGGCTGCGGGTTGCCACACTTGCCCGGATTGCATGTCTACGGCCCCGTTCTCCTCAAGGTCGGACCACGTTACCGACCCCTGAGTATTCCACCCATCCACGTCATACACAAAATCGGGGTTCTCCAAACCTCCGCATTGCTCCGGGTCAAGGTGCTCCATGTAGTCTTCCGTTCCGTCAATGATGCACACGGATTTCAAGGCCATGGGCCAGTTGCGGTTATAGAACTCAAGGTATAGCTCGTCATCGTAGAGTTTTACGACGCCGGTTGTGGGTAGGGTGAACGATATTTGCCCGCCCAGGGTAGGAACGGTGGCCTCTACGTAGTACAGGGCATATTCGATGCCCACCATAAACTTACCCAACAACCATGAATGGGTGGGGTCCATGGATGGGTTTTCTACCGTGTAACGCACGACAATGTGCGTCGCTTCGTAGTAGTCAACCGTCGTTTCCCATGAACCCGTCAGAGCGTCAAGGTAAACTTCTTCATCCAAGACTTCTACCCCATCGGGGCACAACTCGGAGGGGCCGCCCGATGTCGGTACGACACATGCCGACACCAATTCAATCGGATTGTACCCGGAGTAGACGCTAAGGCTGGCCGTGGTCCCCGTAACGTAGCCGGTGGGGTCAAAATCGGCGTACATGCTAAAGTGGCGATTGGGCACGGAGAACCAAAACGGTTCGTTGACCCATGCCCCGTTTTCCCAATACTGCCCCCGTGGGCTGAATACGTCGCGCTGTATGAGCGCGTCGTTGATGCCCAGTTCTAAGTAGTGGTGTAATCCTAAGTTCTCCGGGGTGTCCCTGAAGGTGTAACGCACATAATACCGCTCCCATCCCACGGCCTCGGCGGCCATTTCTCCGGTCCAGGTTGCCCCGGTCGCGAGTGTTACCGTGTCGGTCACAACCTCATAACCATCCAGGCAATAGTCGCTTTTCGGGGGTTCCGGGGGCTCCGGGGGCTCCGGCAAACCACAACCCGCTTCCATGATCGTGATTTTCCAAACCCCGGTGATGCGCAAATCGACCTTGGGCGGACCGCCGTCAACCCGTAGGTGCATTTTGTTCCAGTTCCCCGGTGCGTATCCGGGAAACGTGCGCGAGTACACCCCCGTTACAAATACGTCTGCGTCATTGAAACCGCCGAAGTCGGTAAATGTGGAAATGGTTTGCGCGTAACTCGCGCCTGTAACCTGTAGCCACATGACGTAGTTTTTTTGGTTATTGAAACTGGCGGATAGGTACTGCGTCGTGAAGGTGCCGATGGCTCCATTTCCGCCCACCGTCGGGTTTGTCGTCTGCCATGACACCGATCCGATGAGTACGATTGTGTTGTCATCGTCCACCAGGCTCACGCCTCCGCCCATGAATAACGTGTAGGCTCCCGTGTTGATCCCCGGTGTAGACAAAATTGTAATATCGATAGGGGCACACGATTGTTGCGCCGCAACACGTACCGGAGACGCCGCCATGCCAAGCAAAAGCAGCGCAACCATGACGATTGCGCTGCCTAGATTTGTGGTGTGGGATACCACACGGGCGGCGGTTGCCCCCGCGCCTTGAAGACTAAAACGTTGTTTTCGATTGCCCATTGTTCAATGCTGTCCGTGCGGGATGACCCTATCGCGCCTTCCCAGAACCAGAATAGCAGCCAGCCGGCCAAGAGAACGCTCAACATACACAACCACACGCGCGCCCGCAACCGCCCCCCTGCACGGGACCGATTTCGATACTGGTGTTGTGGGCGCGCCTGTGCCTGCATACATTACCGGAACGCGCTGATGATACGTGAAACCACGACAAAGCCGAGCGCGATCCCGGCAGAGACATAAACGACTGGCAAAAGAGCGGTCACGATGTCGCCAGCATAGCCAAAAATCTCGTTGATGTTCAGAGTAAAAGTCACGTCCTATCACCTCCTGTAAACTTGGATTTTGTTAAGGGCAGGGAGGCCCAATATCTTATTCGTAAGGATCCTTGACAAAATGCTTGAGCATCGTATTCGAGAACAATTTCCAGCGATCTACCCGGATACCGTCAATGAGTGCGAAAAAGATGCTCAGGATCACACACACAGCGACTAACAGCCCGGATAACGCCGGGACGTATTCCCCGATCATGGCCCAAATTGCGTCCTCCATCAGGCCGCAAATCTCCTGATAATGGCGGCAATGCCTTGTCCTAGCAGCAGTGCCACAAAGCCAAGCCATGAGGCTACGACGATCCATATAATGGCCTGTATCATTGCTCAACCAACTTCTCTGTGGCGCGCATGAGCATACTGATTAGTGAGCATCCTGCCACCAAACACACGGCCAAGATGATACCACCTTCACCATAGGTAAGGGTCGGCAACAATACATAGCTATCCGTCACGACGGGGGTGGGCGTCGGCCATGGCGTGGGGGTTTGCGCCGCCGCTGGCATGGCGGTAGTCAAGAACACGACTACCGCCATGCCCACTGATAGGGTGCCCCATAAATTTATCATACCCACATTAAACTAAAATTCCCCGGCCAGTGCAAGACGCCGGGGGCGAAAGTGACACAAGGCATGTGTCACTTTGGCGTAATTCTGTAGAGATTCACCCGCCCCCGGCCCTGACGCTCCACGTATAGCAAGCCATTCGCGGCGAGTGACTGCACGGCATGAGCGACTGTGTTCCGATGATAGCCGGTCATGATCGCCAGTGTGCCATAGGAGATCATGAACAGTACGCCGCCGCCCAGACCCAGACGTTGCAGACATTGATACACGATTCTATGATTGCCTGTAATCCGTTCCATCGGCGTCTACCTCGTAATAGGGTTTGATGGCGTTGCGCTCGATGCGCACGCGGAACGGTAGGTGATTGCCGCCCACCAATAGCCCGATCACAAACGTTATCACGGGCATGAGACACACGGAACCCAAACACAAAAAGCCGGTCAAACTACTGCCTTCGTTCATCCCCCCCCCTTAGCAACGCGACTATAGCCAATAATACGGCGGCTAAGATGGCAAAATCATTCATGTCGATCCTCCACTTTACTCAAGCGCCGGGGCTGGTTGCCCCGTCCCGGTTTGATGTCGTATAGCTTGCCGTTTAGGGCGACGCGCGTGTTTTCCAGGGTGGCAATGGCGGCTACTGCATCGTTGTAGGTCATGCCATGCCGCCTGAATTGCGCGTAAATCTTGCGGGTCGAGAGTTGCCCTCGACAGTTCTCCAATGCCCACATGCACCAGGATACCAGCGCCTCTTGGTCGATTTCCCATTCCGGTTCGCGCGGAGTATTGGCAGTCCAGGCCGCTCTTGCTACGGGAACGATGGCGGTTTGTGCTATAGATTGCGCTATAGATTGCGCTATAGATTGCGCTATGTCGCCCGTCACACCGTCACCACCCCCAACCGTTTTGTCGGTTTCCGGGCGCAAATAGCCAGATTCTTGTAATTTGGCGGTAGCTACTAAACGACGCGGTTTGAAGCCCCCTTCAGGTGGTAAAAGCTGATAAGTGATCCCATCCAATTCAATGACCTCGTTTTCGTATTCTTTTGAAAGACGCTCAATGTAACGATGACTGACGCGCCCTTCCAATGCTTTGTACAGTCCCTTGACGGCAAATGATCCATCCAGCGCCAGCGCCGCGCGGAAAACTTCTTCCGGGGCGATGGCCGCCGCTTCCGCCGCGCCTTCTGTGTCCCCAGATTCAACCGCCTGGACGATTTCTTTGATTTGGTAGGGCGTGATGAGCGGCGCTTGCAGTTCCATGCGGTCCAGGCCGGAACGGTAGATGTAGCGCCCGCGCGGGGTGCTTTCGGGCAAGCGCGCCGCGTCGATGCTGTCCAGGATCACCATACTGGACGTGTCATCGGTAACGCGAAAAGCGAAGCGCGCTTCCAAGTTGCCTTTGATTTGCCCGTCCACGACGCGCACGATGGGGCGTTGTGTCGCCAAGACCAGGTGGATACCGGGAGCGCGCCCGCGTTCCCCCAAGGTGGTAAACAGGCGGATGGCGTCTTTACGCAGGGTGGGCCGCAGCATGATGGCCGAAAGTTCATCCACAAACAAGACGAAGCGCGCCATGTGCTCGTAACGCGGGGACGTAGACGCGCGCACATTCCACTGGTTGATGTTTTGCACGCCGCCACGCGCGGCACGAGTATATCGTGGCGTTCAACACGGACGATTTCGACA
>CAYSWG010000096.1:0-9133 GCA_964434465.1 uncultured Geobacteraceae bacterium | reverse complement strand
ACAGTGAGAATTGCAGTTCAAGACCATATATACATTGTTAAGTGAACAGTATTGGACTTAAACATACATTACTTGAAGGTCTCAGTCTTCTCAATGTAACTTATTCCCCCATCCTTGAATGAAATCACCACCTTCCCGGAAAATCGGGATGGAATGATCTTCAGTTCGTTCAGGGTATCAAACACCTTCTTTTTCCATACGGAGTTCGGCACCCGCATATCCGTAACAACTTGCCGTCTGACTTCGTCACTCATGGATGTCACGCTCTCATCATTAAGGATATACCGGAAGGTGCCACATGCCGACCAGAAACAGAATTGCTCTTAAAGAACTCCATGCAGAAAAACTTGTACAACTCCAGAGAACAACTGTGATATACACTGGTAAACGATTACCCAACAGCTGAAAGCCTTTCTTCGTTATATATTGTATTTAATAACGAAGTGCAAGGTATTTTTCTCTAGACGCTTGCCCTCGCCCTTGTCCCAATAAGGGGACAATTCAATTTCCAAGGGAATCCGCTCATGAACTCAGACCAGACTGCAACAGGTGAAAATAACGCGCAAACATGCCCAATGACCGCCACACCGCAGAATCAGAAAGGACCCGGTTGCATCATCGGCAGAAGGCTTTTTCTTCTTCAGAAAATTGATGAGCTTGGTTCGATACGCAAGGCGGCCAAAGAAGTGGGGATCAGTTATCAAACTGCCCTGACGACCATTAACCTGTTGAACAATCTTGCCAGGAGACCACTGGTCATAAAACAAGTTGGTGGGAAAAAAGGCGGTGGCACCTGTCTGACAATTGAGGGCAAGCTCTTTCTGAACAGATTCCTCAGCATATGGCTGGAACATCAACAACTTTTCCACAACAACTTCCTCGGTGTCTGCCCAGACCAAAGCAATGACGAATTGTCCGGCACCCCCTGCAGGCACTAAACATAACACTTCAGCGAAAATGTGCTTTCTACTGCATTGTGTGCCACAATACCTGAACCCATGACACCATGAAAATCGGCGCTTTTGAATTCAACCTTCGGGAACTGTCCGGAGCCTTCGGTAATCTGGGCACGTTCCTCCCCCTGGCCATTGGCTATTTTGTCGTCTGCGGGCTCAATCCTGCCGGTGTACTCATCATGATGGGGCTGGCCAACATCGTTACCGGTCTCCTCTATCGTCTACCCATGCCCATTGAACCCATGAAGGTAATTGCCGCCGCAGCGATTGCCCAGCAGTGGGCACCGTCCATGATCTATGCCGCCGGCTTTTCCATGGGCATAATCTGGCTGCTTTTCGCCATTTCAGGCGTTGCCTCCTGGGTCGCCCGGGCAACCCCAGGCACGGTAGTCCGCAGCATCCAGGTCACCCTCGGCGTACTCCTCGCCCTGGAAGCGCTGAAGATGCTTGCCACGGCGCCTTTGCTGGGAACTATCTGTCTGGTCATCGGCCTCGTTCTGCGCCGGAATCGCAGGATCCCCGCTGCTGCCATCCTGGTCCTGATCGGCATCGGCATCATGGCATCCAGCGGTCAGCTTTCCCTGATCGACGCACCGGAAGTCACTCTGCCGCCACTGACCCTTTTCACACCCGGTGAAATCTGGCAATCCCTGCTGTTGGCCGGATTTGCCCAGATACCCCTCACGGTTACCAATGCGACTATCGCCACATCCTGCCTCATTGCCGCCTACTGGCCCGAAAGGCAGGTTTCACCGCGGAAGCTCTCCTTGAGCCAGGGAATCATGAACCTGTGTGCCCCATTTTTTGGAGGCATGCCCATGTGCCATGGCGCCGGCGGTCTGGCAGGCCAATACTATTTCGGCGCCAGAACCGGTGGCACCAACATTTTCGAAGGAATCATCGAAATTGGTCTCGGTCTCTTTTTCGCCGCCTCGGCCAGCACCCTCTTCAGCGCTTTCCCCAAGTCGGTAATCGGCGCCATGTTGCTGCTGGTCGCCGTGGAACTCATTAAGTTTGCGGGGGACATTCGCAACCGTCGCGGCATTCTGACCTTGGCACTCACCGTTGCCGCATCCCTGGCAGCCAACATGGCCGTCGGCTTCCTTGTCGGCATCGCTGCAGATCGGCTCCTCGGGCTGAAAAAGCGGCTACCCAACTCTTCCCGGGAGAATGCCTGACAAGGTAAAAAAGCAGTTCACTCCTTTTTTTGTAAAACAAACTATGGTACTTTCAGCGGGAAAACAGCAGGGCACTTTGCAGTACCGTGGAGGTTCGCATGTTGGCAGACAAACGTATCGGCTTTATCGGCGGAGGGAATATGGCCGAGGCGATTATCAAGGGATTATTGGCGGGGGGAGTACCACGGGAGAATATCTGCGTTGCCGAACCCGTACCGCAGCGGCGGGACTATCTGGCTGACCGCTACGGTATTGCAGCAACGGCGGATAACGTCCAGGCAGCCCTCTTCGGCCAGGTAACCATTCTGGCTGTCAAGCCCCAGGTGAGCATGTCGGCACTGCAAGCACTGACGACTGAAGCTGCCGCAGGAAAGCTGTTCATTTCTATTATGGCGGGGGTGTCGACTGAAAGCATCGAAGCAGTCCTCGACCAGAAGGTGCGGGTAATCCGGGTCATGCCCAACACCCCGGCCCTTGTACTGGCCGCAGCATCGGCAGTCGCCGCCGGTGCCCATGCCACCGCCGACGATCTTGCCTTGGCCCTGGAACTGTTCAGCCTGCTCGGCATAGCCTGTTCAGTTGAAGAAAAACTCATGGACGCGGTGACCGGATTGTCAGGCAGCGGCCCCGCCTACGTCTTCACCGTTATCGAAGCCCTGGCCGATGGGGGAGTCAAAAACGGCCTGGCCCGGGACATCGCCACGAAACTCGCCGCCCAAACCGTGTTCGGCGCAGCAAAAATGGTCCTGGAAACGGGAGAGCACCCTGCCCAACTGCGAGATCGGGTGACCTCACCGAGCGGAACGACCATCGCCGGCATGCATACACTGGAAAATGAAGGCCTGCGCGGGACACTGATCAGCGCCGTCGACACGGCAACGGCCAGATCCCGGGAGTTGGGGAAGGGTTAGAAGTTTCCGGATGGAAACTAGAATATCATGCCGTATTCCCGTTCAAGAAACTGGAAGGCCCGTTTGACGCGGGTCTTCAGGGTAAGCTCGTTGACCGGCTTGAAAATGAAATCGAAAAACCCCTTTTCAAAGGCTTTAGCCTCCTCTTCGGTCTCATTGCTTTTACTGAGGAGGATAATGGGAATATGCCGTGTTTCGGGCACATTGCGCAAAGCGTCAAAGAGTGCATACGCATCAAGCTTTGTCACCGTTTTCTCGGCAACGATCACCTGGGGCATTTCAGAGATAACCGTTCGGTAGGCCTCCATGCCGTCCGTGGCAACCTTGACCCGGTAGCCATCCTTGGTAAGCAGATGGCCCCACATGGTGCTGAGCAGGTTATCGTCTTCAACAATCAGTACGGTTTTCTCGTACTGTACGGAGAGGTCCTTGCCCAGGTACTGACGGCAGATGGCCGCATTGATATCCCGTTTGGTGGCAATGAAGGGGATGATGGTCAGGCCGTTGTTGGCCGCAATGTTTGAGACAATTCTCGTCTCCGTGGGATCTGCCATGGCCAGAGCCAGCTTCCCTTCCTCGATCTTCAGGGGAAACAGCATGTTCTGCATGGCCACATCGACGGTAACAAGTTCAAGCAGTTCCTTGGCATAGGTGTGACGGGCAAAGTTGCTGACCACCCGGTAGCCATATTGCTCGGCAAGGGCGCTGGCCAACTCTTCGCCGGTAATCAGCTCCATCTCCTCAAGCAACATGCCAAGACGCTTCTGGACCCGCTTGGAACGGACAAGCATCCGCTCAAGGGTTTTGTCCGTAATCAGGCCACTTCCGACAAAGATCTCTCCTAAAAGCTTCCTCTTCGACATCACGACTCCTGGAATACCAGCAATATATTCTGAGCGGTATTGGCCACATACTAGCCTGATTTCTGCCGTAAATCCAGTGATAGTTGCCTCACGTGCTGTAGAAACCACCGAATTAACCCCGGTACAGCCGTCACGGAGACGTATCGGTCATCTCTTCACGCCGATTGAGCCGCTCATAGAGTTTTATCTGCTCCTGCAGGGAAAGTTTGCGGCAGGCAGCGGCACCGCGCAGGCACATGCTGCAGCGGATATCACCGCACCACTGGCAGCAACTGCAGTCAGGACAGGGGTGTTTTTTACCCTGATCACTCACGTCCGGCCACCTCCTCGCCCGCACGACTCACGCCAAGCTCTGCATCGCCGGACCCTGATCCCAAGGAATGATCAAGAACCTCGCGAACCCGCATGAGCAGTTCTCCTGGTGTCAAGGGCTTGGCGATCACGACCAGATCTTCCTCCGTCAGGCCATAACCGGAAATTACGTCGTAGGGGTGGCCGGTCATGAAAACGCAGCGGATGTCCGGGCGGATACTCCGGGCCTCATCGTAGACCTGCTTGCCATTCTTTTTCGGCATAATGACATCCAGCAGCAACAGGCGGATTTCATTGAGATATTCGCTGAACTTGACCAGGGCATCTTCACCGTCAACGGCCTCGATAACATGGTAGCCATACTTGGTAAGGATGTGTTTGGTCAACATCCGGACAAATCGATCATCTTCCGCAAGAAGTATTGTTTCGCGATTTCCCGACGGCAGGAGAACGCGTGCCAGCCTTTTTCGCTCCACGACCGAATCGACCAGGGGCAGATAGACCGAAAAAACCGCTCCATGGCCAGGGGTGCTCTCCACATGGATGGTGCCTTTGTGCTGCCTGATGATTCCGTATGCCATGGAAAGTCCGAGACCGGTCCCCTTGCCGACCTCCTTGGTGGTGAAAAACGGATCGAAGATCCGCTCCAGCACGGGAGCATCAATGCCCTGGCCGGAATCGGTCACCCGCAGTCGGGCATAACTCCCGCCAGGCAGGTCACGTTGCCCGTTGACACCCTCCGGACCGATCTCCACCGACTCGGCGACAATCTCGATGAGGCCGCCACAGGGCATGGCATCACGGGAATTGGTGACAACATTGATGAGCGTCTGCTCGATTTGCAGTTCATCTGCAAGAATAATGAGTTCCTCGGTCGAGGTGCGGACCCGCAACTCGATATTTTCCCCGACAAAACGATCAAGCAGTGGATAAATGTTCCGGATTATGCCGTTAATGTCCACGGGCGCCGGGTTAATGACCTGATTCTTGCTGAATGCCAATAACCGTCGGGTCAGATTCGCACCCCGCTCAGCCGCCGCCGCAATCTGATCAACGTAACTGCGCAGCTGGCTCTTTTTGCCGATGCTCTCCTGCAGGAGGACAGCATACCCTTCGATGGTCGAGAGGATATTGTTGAAATCGTGGGCTATTCCGCCGGCGAGCGTTCCGATTGCCTCCATCTTGTGTGCTTGACGCAACTGACCCTCCAGGTGCATTTTTTCCGTCTCCCGCGACTTGAGGGACTCGGCCATTTCATTGAAGGCACAGGCCAGTTTGCCAATCTCGTCACTGGTCTCAACGGGCACCTTGGACAGGGGAGAGCAACCTCCCATGACCCGCACTCGACTGGTCAAACGGTTGAGGGGTCCGGTTACTCCCTTCACGAGCAAAAAAGCCACCAGCACGGCAGTGGCTAGAACGGTGAAGGCAATCAGGGAACTTTTCAGCAGCAGGTTGAACAGCGTTGTCGCCAGAATGCTTTTGTCAAGAACAACCTGAACATACCCGATAGTGCGATCGACAGGTTGTAAAAGGGTGTCGGAAAAAAACAGGGTTTCGTCTGCCATCCCCCCGGGATCGGACTGAATCGGCGCCCAGAATTCAAGGGTTTTATCTGAACCTTCCCGGGATACCACCCGGCCGGTCTTTCGCAAACGGGAGAAAAGCTCCCGATGCTGCCGGTCAGCTGCCCGCTCGACGGCAGAATGCGTACCGCCAGGGTCCTTGCGCTTCTCCAGCAAAACCTTGCCGGCGGCATTATAGAGAAGCACACCGACTACTTCGGAATTCTGCAAAACGCCCTGGACCGGATCCCGCGCCAGATCAGGATTCTCGGCAAAGACTCCCAACCGCGCCGTATATGCCAGAAGCCTGGTCAGCACCTCACCTTGCCGGTGCAGGGTTTCCGAGTGTGACTGCCATTGGGAATGGACGAAAAATGTGGTAAACGCCGTGGAAAGAACCACTACGAGTACAATGATGACAACAAATATTTTTGCCGCAAGGGTCTCACCCGGCCTCATGCTGTGTCGCAACTGCCCCCAGCGCCCGCTCACCTGATCACCCGAACCGTAGCGCGCACCTCATCGCTGATCGGAATGCGCAGCTTGCGGGCCACCGACTCATTAATGGTTACGGAGATCGCATCAGCATCAACAACGGCCAACTCTCCCGACATGCCGCCCGCAAGCACCCTGGCAGCCAGGAGACCAGCTTGTCTTCCCATTTCAAAGGCATTGATATCAAGTGACATAAACGCTCCCATTTCAAGATATTTCATAGAAAATGTACAGACGGGCAATCGATTCTCCATTGAATGGAGCAACATCAATTCGACGGTCTCCGGCGTGATGGCGGTAGTGTCAGGTATCATCCAAAGCAGATCAACAACACCCTTCATCCCGGCGAGTGCTCCGGCCACGGCACGAGGCTCGCTGACCTCCCGAGGCAGAAGCTCCATGCGCAGCTCCCGGGCATGTCGGTATGCGCGACTGACAAAGGCGCCACTCTTCTTCGGATCATAAATAATCCCGATACGCCGTGCTTCGGGAAAAATTCTGCGGATAGTGGCAAGCTGCTTTTCCGGCGCAATCGTCATGTTCACACCGGTTATGCCACGCCCGCCACTCACCAGTGAGTGTGGATTGAGCACCATCAGGGACAGGATCGGTACATCCTGCACCCCGGCAACCCTGCGCAAAGCATCCGCACCGATTGCCACAATGAGATCGGGTTTTCTTCCCCGGAAGACGGGCAGGGAATCGCTGCTCTCGACAATGGTATAGTCCGGATCAAAAGTGCGACTTCCCAGAGCCGAGCGAAATCCGGCAAGGGCCTCCGCATAGGGCTTGATTTTCATGCTTCGCACTACAAGAATCTCCTGGGCACATAGTGGAGAAACACTGCAGATCAGCATGAAACAGTAAAAAATTGCCAGACACCGGACAATTGACATGGTTTTACATACCCTATGGACAAATCATTGATGGTTTGCTACTGTTGCCCATTCAGGAACACTGTTTTATCATACAAAAATCAGCCGGGCCATTCCCGCCCATTGTTTTGTCGCGCAGCACGCCGGCACTTTTTCCGGAATCCCGTATGTGGATAACCCGCCAGAAAATTACCACACGTTAATTATGCACCACTATCTCATAAAAACAAGTCTGTTCATAACCCTGTTTTGCATCCTGTCAATGACCGCTTCCCGCCAGACCTTCGCCGGGGAACTGGAGGATCTGCAGGTGCTTCGTCTTTTTTACAGTGACACCGAACTCGTTGTTTCGGCAACCCGCTCGGAAAAACTTTTTTCCCAGGTAGCGGAAAATATGACCATTGTAAGCGCCGCGGACATTGAAGCCATGAATGCCCACACGGTTGCCGACGTGCTCAACACGGTAGTCGGCATGCAGGTTGCCAACTCCATGGGTCCGGGAAGTCTGGTCAACGCCATGGTCCAGGGCTCTCTGAGCAGGCACGTACTGGTCATGATCGATGGTGTGACGCAAAACAACCTTAGCGATATGTTTCCCGATGTGAGCGCCCTGCGCGTGCAGCACATTGCGCGCATCGAAATCATCAAAGGGCCGGCATCGTCGGTATGGGGTTCGTCACTGGGCGGTATCGTCAATATCATCACGAAGGACCCCCTGTCGTCACGACCAATCTCGGGCGCCATCGTCACCACGATTGGCGAACGCGGAACCGGTGACTACCGGGCGGAACTCTCCGGCACCGTCGGCAGCCTGGGGTACTACCTTGCCGGCGGCGGCCTGCTGTCCGATGGATTGCGCTCCAATTCGGCAGTGCACGGTGGCAACGTATACAGCAAACTGCGCTGGCAACCGACCAGCAAATCGGCCCTGTCCGTAACGCTCGGTTTTGACGAGGGTTCCCGTGGTTTGTCGGAGACACCATCAATTGTTTATTTCGATGACTCGTACCGCTACTTCTTCGGCACGGCACACCTCAACCACCGCTTCAGCGAAAACGTACGACTTGATGTATCGCTGAAGGGGTCGAAACGGGACAACACCATAACCTATACCTTTGCCGGGGGAGGCGGGTTCTCCTTCCACGGCGAGGACAGCAGCATCGGTGGTGGCGCACGCCTCAACTGGAAAGATGACACCCATAACCTGCTTCTGGGCACTGATTTCGATTTTGGTTCACTGGATTCTCCTGCAGTCACCACCGGAAGTCAGCGTCTGGACAAATGGGCAGTCTATGTGAACGACACCCTTTCCCTTGGCAGGTTTTCCCTGACGCCAGGCATTCGCTACGATCATACCAGCACCAATGGCGACTTTCTCAGCCCAAGCCTCGGCGCGACCTGTGTCATTGCCGACGCGACCATCTTGCGTGCCTACGCTGCCCGGGGCTTCAACATTCCACCCTTGGCCTTCACCTACGCGCTATCCGGCGCGAATCCTGACCTGAAAATGGAAAAGGTCTGGTCCTATTCCGCCGGTATCGAGACGGCGGCCATCCCCTATCTCTGGCTGAAAGCAGCCTATTTCCGCCATGACGTTACCGACGCCATGACCCTGACCAGTACCTCGGTCATCAATGAGGATCAGCGCCGGGAAGGTGTCGAGGTGGAGTTCAAAACCACGCCGGTCTTCCATGTCTCCCTGAACGGCGGTTTTACCCATATCCATGCAAAGAACCGCTCGACCGGTCAGGTCATCGGCAATGCACCACGATACGTCTATGACCTGGGTATCCAGTACGACAACAGTAAACTGTTCCGGGCAGCGCTTCGCGGCCGTAAGATCGACTGGGACTCCGATTATCCCGAGTACAGCAAATACAGCGCCATGATCTGGGATTTCAATCTTTCCAGGAAGTTTACCCTGACTGGTGCCATTACCGCAGAAGCATTCTTTACAGCCCACAACCTGTTCAACGGT
>CAYSWG010000095.1:0-9224 GCA_964434465.1 uncultured Geobacteraceae bacterium | reverse complement strand
GTTGGGGCCAGTAGCCGGACAGGGCCTGCTGGTGCTGGGCCTCGGCGATGGTGATGCTGTAGCGGGAGGCGCTGCGGCCATGGTTGTTGTCCAGAGCGATCCGGATACTGTCGTCCAGGGTGAGCGCCGTGAGGCGCGTGTCTGTGGCGGCTGAGTCCGGTGCGGACGCGCCGCTGTTGTCGGCGTGGCCCGCCGTGCCTGACAGGGCAATGGCCAGTGCCATGCCTGCTGCCAGCAGGTTCCGTGTATTCCGCCGTGTCGCTGTTTTCCCTACGAATAATGCCATGCATGCCCTCGCTGTGCCCTGGCTGACCCTGTCAGGCTGTACCGGGCTGTTTGGTGGAGTAGTGAACGCCGTTCAGGCGCTGTTGGTCGCGCACGCCTGCAGAAAGGCAACGACCACTGCCGCGAACAGTATGTCGAGTCTGCGGCGCAGGGTATCACTATCGTGCAGGTCGCCTGCCTTGCCACGCTGCTCCAGGTCGGCGCAGAAGGCACCCAGTGCCACGGCGCCCACACTCATGCTGCTTGATTTGAGAGAGTGGGCTGCCTGGGTCAGGCCCTGTCCGTCAGCGCCCTGCAACGCGTCCTTGATGGCGCTGATCAGCGCCGGTGACGAGTCAAGATAGACAGTAATCAGCCGCTGGCGAATATCCGGGCTGCCCGGCCGTTGCAAGGCGCGAAATGCGTCAAGCACGCTCCAGTCGATACTGTCCGCAGGGGTCGAGTCAGGCAGTTGCTGTTCGGTGGTCATATGCTGCTCCCTTTCCGTGCTGTTTTTTGTTTTTCGGCGTATTTCGACAAGAACTTTAATCTGCTGGATAAAAAATAGCCATACTCGTGACAACAGGCCCGTCTGCTGCTTTCACCTGCTGCCAACCTTTACTGTATAGCATTAGCATAAACATAAACAGCTCCCAGATGGTAGATGGCATTTTATGTTATCTGCCACTCTGTGGTGTTGGTCGCGATTACACGTTCGTTGAGCCGTGCTGCTGCGTCAAAAGTCCGAGCCAGTCTCTCCAGCCGGAAACCAGTCGGCTGGCATGGTGACCGGTGCGGTGGTGTGTGCAGCATCTGTTGCCTAAATAAAGGGCAGCCGTGCGCGTAAAGGGGCTTAGTCATGGTTGGCTGTTCGTAAAAAGTGTCTATATTTCAATGGTTGTTCTGGTTGGCATACGTAATGCTAATGAGTAGCCTAGACGATGGCAGATTATAACCGACGAGTTGGCAAAGGCGCCGACCATCCTGTGGGGTGGGGCGCCTTTTTCCTTTCCCGAGAAACCGAGGATACCCATGGCAAAGCCCGATTACTATGATGTGAGCGACTGTGAAACCCACGACAAGGGTGCGCCGAAATTCTGCAAAAAGTCCGAACCGGGCGAAGGAGCAGAGCGAAGTTGCGCCTACGACGGCGCCCGGGTCGTCCTCATGCCACTTACCGATGTCATCCATCTGGTGCATGGCCCCATTGCCTGCGCCGGCAATTCCTGGGACAATCGCGGTGCCCGGTCTTCCGGTTCGCAGCTGTTCCGGCGCGGTTTTACCACCGAAATTCTGGAAAACGATGTGGTATTCGGCGGTGAAAAGAAGCTGTACAAGGCAATCCGTGAACTGGCGGAACGCTATCCGGAAGCCAAGGCCATCTTTGTTTATGCCACCTGTGTCACGGCCATGACCGGCGACGATGTGGAGGCCGTGTGCCAGGCAGCCGGCGAAAAGGTGCCCATGCCGGTTATTCCTGTCAACACCCCCGGGTTTATCGGCGACAAGAACATCGGCAACCGTTTGGCCGGGGAAGTGTTGTTCAAGTATGTGATCGGCACGGCCGAGCCCGAGTACACCACCGATTACGATATCAACCTGATTGGCGAATACAACATTGCCGGCGACCTGTGGGGCATGTTGCCCCTGTTCGACCGGCTTGGCATCCGCGTGCTGTCCTGCTTCAGCGGCGATGCCCGGTTTGAGGATCTGCGCTATGCCCACCGGGCCAAGCTGAATGTCATTATCTGTTCCAAGAGCCTGACCAACCTGGCGAAGAAGATGCAGAAGACCTACGGCATGCCCTACCTGGAAGAATCCTTTTACGGCATGACCGATACGGCCAAGGCGCTGCGCAACATCGCCCGGGAGCTGGACAATGCCGTGGGCGGTCTGGAAAAGCGGGTCATGCAGGAGCGGGTCGAGCAGCTTATTGCCCAGGAAGAGGATGCCTGCCGGGCGAAGCTCGCTCCCTATCGGGTTCGCCTGGAAGGGAAACGCTCGGTGCTCTTCACCGGCGGCGTGAAGACCTGGTCCATGGTCAATGCCCTGCGAGAACTGGGCGTGGAGATCCTCGCTGCCGGTACCCAGAACTCCACCCTGGAAGATTTCTACCGCATGAAGGCGCTGATGCACCAGGATGCGAAGATAATTGACGATACGAGCAGCGCCGGCCTGCTGCAGGTCATGTACGAGAAAATGCCGGACCTGATTGTCGCCGGCGGCAAGACCAAGTTTCTGGCCCTGAAGACCAAAACACCCTTTCTCGATATCAACCACGGCCGCACTCACCCCTATGCCGGCTATGAGGGGATGGTGACCTTTGCCAAACAGTTGGACCTGACGGTCAATAACCCCATCTGGCCGGTACTGAACGGCACGGCTCCCTGGGAAAAGAGCCCGGAGGAACTGGCTGCCGAGCTGGCCCTGGCGGCGGGGCATGCCGAGCGCCATCTTGCCGAAAACATGAAGGAGTCACGGGTCAAGGTGCCGAGCAAGCATGCCACGGTCAACCCCCAGAAAAACTCACCGGCCCTGGGCGCAACCCTGGCCTATCTGGGCATCGACCAGATGCTTGGCCTGCTCCATGGAGCCCAGGGTTGCTCAACCTTCATCCGTCTGCAGTTGTCCCGGCACTTCAAGGAGCCCATCGCCCTGAACTGCACCAGCATGAGCGAGGACACGGCCATCTTCGGCGGCTGGGAGAACCTGAAAAAGGGTCTGAAAAAGGTCATCGAAAAATTTCAGCCCGGCGTGGTTGGCGTGATGACCTCCGGTTTGACGGAAACCATGGGCGATGACGTACGCAGCGCCATAGTCCAGTTTCGGGAGGAGAACCCTGATCTGGCCGGAGTGCCGGTCATCCATGCCGCCACGCCTGATTACTGCGGTTCCCTGCAGGAAGGCTATGCGGCAGCGGTGGAGGCCATCTGCGCCACCCTGCCCGAGGCGGGTGAAATAATTGCCAATCAGCTGACGTTGCTGCCCGGTGCGTTCCTCACCCCGGCCGATGTGGAGGAACTGAAGGAAATCTGTGAGGCGTTCGGCTTTGACCCGGTGGTGATTCCCGACATCTCCTGCGCCCTGGACGGCCATGTGGACGACACCGTCTCGGCCCTGTCCGTGGGCGGTATTCCGGTGGAGCGCATCCGCCAGGCCGGCCGCAGCGGGGCTACCCTCTATGTGGGCGACTCCCTGGCCAAAGCGGCCCGGAAACTGAGCGAACGATTCGGTACGCCGGCCTACGGGTTCACCTCGGTGACCGGTTTCGCCGAAGTGGACGGCCTGATGACGACCCTGTCGACCCTGTCCGGGCAACCGGTGCCGGAGAAATTCCGCCGTCAGCGCAGCCGGTTGATGGATGCCATGGTTGATTCCCATTACCAGTTCGGTACCAAGCAGATCACGGTTGCCCTGGAGGCTGATCTGCTCAAGGTGATGGTCAATTTCCTGGCCGGTCTGGGCTGCCGGATCAGTAACGCCATTGCCGCGACCCGGGTGCGCGGCCTTGACGCCCTGCCGGCGGAAACCGTCTTTGTCGGCGATCTGGAAGATCTGGAAGGGGTGCTGGCCGGCAGCAATCTGCTGGTGGCCAACAGCAATGGCCGGCAGGCAGCGGCCACGCTGGGCGGCATTCCCCATCTCCGGGCCGGACTGCCGGTCTTCGACCGCCTTGGCGCCCACCAGAAAATGTGGGTCGGTTACCGGGGCACCATGAATCTGCTGTTTGAGACGGCGAATATTTTTCAGGCGAATGCCAAGGAGGCACAGAAACTTTCCCACAATTAAGATTTGTGCTGAAAAACACCCATATGGGGCGTTGGCAGCGTCGTCGGCTCCTCGTCGTACCAAGCAGTACGACTGCGTCGCCTTCTCCTTGCCGCCTGCCATCCGGGCACTTTTGAGCACAAATCTTTCGGTAGGCATATCCAGTCTCCATCGGGAACCATTTATGATGGTTACAAGGCCGGATCGGAGCTTTCGAGGAACTCGTGATACGGGTTCACTGCAGAAAACATAACTCCGGTAAACCGCGTGAAACCGGTCAACGCTTCGACCGGAGGGACGAATGTTGACAGATTATCACGAGCGACGAGAAGGTTCCGATCCGACTCAAACGAAACTTTCCGGATGGTCACTATCTAACGGCGGTCAAACCGTCGAGGAGGTTAACAATGAAAGTAGCATTTACCAGTTCGACGGGGGAGATGATTGATCTGCATTTCGGCATGGCGGACAGGTTTCATGTGTGGGAAATAGGTCCTGATGAGGCACGGTTTCTGGAGCAGGTGCCGGTGGTCCAGTCGGGCAGCGACGAGGAGGACAAGATCGCCTCCCGGGTGGCGGTGCTCGGTGACTGCGCCATCGTCTATACCATGCAGATCGGTGGGCCGGCAGCGGCCAAGGTGGTGGCCAGCAAGGTGCATCCCATGAAAACCGGCAAGGAAACCAGTATTGCGGAAATAGTCGAGAAGCTGCAGGAGGTCTTGCGCGGCAATCCGCCCCCCTGGCTGCGCAAGGCGATGAACAAGGACAGCAAGGCTTCGTTCATGGAAGACTGAACGATGGTGGGCGGCGCAAACGCCGGCCCTGTACAGGCAGGGAGCATCCCGAGCCAACAAACAAACCACATGGAGGAATAGGAACATGGCGTACATTACCGGACTTACCAAGGACAAGCATGAGTGGACCCCCGAGTTTATCGTCTCCATTGACGAGGAAACCTGCATCGGCTGCGGCCGCTGCTACAAAGTCTGCGCCCATGATGTGCTGGGTTTTGAAGAGTTGGATGAGGACGATTCGGCCAAGATGTTCATGAAGGTAGAAAACCCGGGCAACTGCATCGGCTGTATGGCCTGCGGTCGCACCTGTTCCAAGAAGTCATTCACCTTTGCGCCGGTGGAACTGTAAGAGCAGTCGGGAGCAAGGAGTCTGGAGCAGGGAGTGAATATCCGCAACAGTGGTATTTCGAGGGTAACTCCAGGCTCCCTGCCCCAGACGCTCAGCCCTGAGGAGGGATGTCATGTTGTTTGCTGTAGCGTCCATAGATGGCAAGGAGATCAACCAGCATTTCGGCCATACCGAGATTTTTTTTCTGTACGAGGTGGAGGGGACGACCGTTACCCTGAAGGGGGAACGGCGTGTGGAGAAGTACTGCTCCGACGATCCAGACCATGGCCTGCGTGCCCCGGTGCTGCAGGCAACCGTCCAGGCGCTGCAGGACTGCCGGGCGGTGGTCTGTGCCCAGATCGGCCAGGCGCCCCAGATGGAACTGGAGCGTCTGGGGGTCGAGGTCTACGCTGCACCGGGCCCCATTGCGGAAACGCTGGTCGCCCTGGCGAAACTGGCGTAGGCGGCCGGTCCGCCGGGACGGAAGCCCATGAGCATCGCCTTGGGTGATTGCCTCGCGCCATTTCAATGAGCATCCCCAGCCCATTGCGTTGATGGGTGTTCGCGAAGGGAACCGGTTTCTCTTCCAGCACCTGGATGGGATTGCTTCTGCAGACGAGCGGGCGGTGTTCTTCAACGACTACATGTCCGTGAAGTTTCAGCTGCACCAGTGGGAGGAGCAGACCACCGTCAAGGCGCGCAAGAGCATCAGGAACAGCTACCTGCGCTTTCTTCGAGGCTGGGGCATGGATTCCAACTCAATTGACGGCGCCGTGCTCAAGGGGTGGGTGGAAAGCCGGATCGGCCTGCACCCAACATTCCACAAGGTGCGCATACCCGGGGTTCATTCCGAGGAATACCTGCTCTTTGCCATGGACCGTATGAAGGGGAGCGAGCGGACCAACGCCATTAATTCCCAATTGGACCTGCTCTTCGAATATGCCCAGTTCGACCTGGCCCGCCGGTATCGCGGAGATTGCTGGCTGACCCTCTACCGGGGCATCAATGACGCCGATGAGCATGAGTTGCTGGAGAACATCGGTAAGCGGGAACACTATGTTCGTCTCAATAATCTGTCGTCATTTACTTCCGATATGGAGCGGGCCTGGGAGTTCGGCTTTACGGTCTGGCAGGTACAGGTCCCCCTGGCGAAAATCTTTTTCTTCAACGAGTTGCTGCCCAACAGCATCCTGAAAGGTGAGGGGGAGTATCTGGTCATTGGCGGCGAGTACCGGGTGCGGGAAGTTACCTGGTGAGCTGTGGAAGATGCCGGAGAACGCACTTCAGAAAAACCTGACCCTGGTGCTGCCGGTCAGGTTTTTCCGTGTGGAGGAATCGTATGATTGCTATGAGAGGTTCCAGCGGATCATTTCCCCGATATCCCGCCAGCTTTTCCCCACTTCCCTGACAACCGACGGTTCAAAGCCGCAGTGCATCATGCATTGGGCACAGCGCTCATCTTTGCCGACGCCATAGGTGTCCCACCGGGTTTTGTCCATCATTTCCCGATAGGTAGGGTAATGGGTGTCGGTGATCAGGTAACAGGGCGCTTTCCAGCCCTGGGTGTTTCGGGTCGGATTGCCCCATGGCGTGCACTCCAGGTGCTTGTCGCCCATGAGAAAGCGCAGGTACATGGGGGTCGACAGGAAGCGGTGTCGTTTGCTCATGGCATAGACGTCACGGAACTTTTTTTCAATTTCCCGCCGCTCCAGGAAGAGTTTTTCGCCCACGGCCTCGTAACCGAAGCCGGGCGCCACGAGAAAGCCGTCCACACCGATGCCGGCCAGCATGGTGAACAGTTCGTCTATTTCTCCGAGGTCGGTTTCCTTGAAAATGGTGGTGTTGGTGCAGAGCCGGAAGCCCCGCTTTTTGGCGGCACGGATGCCGGCTACTGCCATGGCAAAAGCGCCCTTTTGCTCGAGAATGCGGTCATGGGTGGTTTCCAGGCCGTCCATGTGCACATTGAAGGTGAAGCTGGGGTTGGGGCTCATCCGGTCCAGGCTTTCCTCCAGGAGCAGGCCGTTGGTGCAGAGATAGACATGCTTGCCCCGCGCCAGCACGCCGTCGATCAGTTCAAACAGGTGGGAATAGAGGAGCGGCTCACCACCGGTTATGGTTACTACCGGCGCCGGACAGTCGTCAACGGAGGCGAGACATTCGGCCAGGGAAAGTTCCTGGGACAAGGTGTCGGCGTATTCGCGAATTCTGCCGCAACCGGAACAGGCCAGGTTGCAGAGATGGGTCGGTTCGAGCATGAGCACCAGGGGGAATTTATCGATGCCGCGCAGTTTGTTTGAGATGAGGTACCTGGTTAAATCTATGTTCAGCTTCAGGGGGAAGCGCATGGGTGAATCCGTTCCTTTCAACGAGTGGTGTTACACTATCTTTTCCATGGGGGAGCGGTGGCCGAAGGCCGGGTGAAGGGACTGGTAAAATTACCGATTCCGGATGGAAACTACCTGACCCGTGCCAGCGGGGACGGATTGCCGGTCGCCCGTCGCTCCAGGAACGTTCGGGCTGTTGCCGCGATACCGTCGGCGTCCAGGCCAAGATCAGCGCGCAGCTGCGCCTGACTGCCCTGCTCGATGAAGCGGTCGGGAATGCCGATGCGTTTTACGCGGACGTGGCTGCGGCCTGTCGTCTCCAGCAGTTCCAGTACGGCGCTGCCGAAGCCGCCGGCCAGGGCGTTCTCTTCAACGGTCAGGAGGGTGCCGGTCCGGTCGGCAGCCGCCAGGATGAGCTCTTCGTCCAAAGGTTTGATGAAGCGGGCATTGATAACGCCGGCGCCGATTCCTTCGGCTGCCAGTCGCTCTGCCGCTGCAACGGCCGGGTAGACCGTGCTGCCGACGGCGATGATAACCAGGTCGTCACCGGCGAGCAGCGTTTCTCCCTTGCCGATTTCCAGGTGGGCCGGGATTTCGTCCATGGCCACGCCGTAGCCGGCTCCACGGGGGTAGCGGATGGCCATGGGGCGATCGGCGGACACGGCGGTCCTGACCATGTGCTGCAGTTCGTTCTCGTCCTTGGGGGCCATTACGGTCATGTTGGGCAGGTGGCGCAGGTAGGAAAGATCGAACACTCCATGGTGGGTCGGGCCGTCCTCGCCCACCAGACCGCCCCGGTCCAGGGCAACGGTCACCGGCAGGTTCTGCAGGCAGATCTCGTGGAAGATCTGATCGTAGGCCCGCTGGGCGAAGGTGGAATAGATGGCGGCGACGGGCCGGAAGCCTTCGGCGGCCAGACCTGCGGCGAAGGTCAGGGCGTGCTGTTCGGCAATGCCCACATCGAAGAATCGCTCCGGATAGGCCGTGGCGAAGGGAGTCAGCCCGGTGCCGTCGGGCATGGCTGCGGTGATGGCAATGATTCTGTCGTCCTCCCCGGCCAGTTTGACCATGGTGTCGCCGAACACGGAGGTATAGGAGCCAGCTCCTCCCTTGCCTGCCTTGGGGGTGCCCGTGGCAAGATCAAAGGCGCCGACGCCGTGGAAGATGTCCGGATTCTTTTCCGCCGGCTGGTAGCCCTTGCCCTTGGTGGTCATGACGTGGATCAGCACGGGCCCCTCCAAGGAGCGGCTGGTGCGGAACACCTCGATGAGTTGGGGCAGGGCGTGACCGGGAATGGGACCTACGTATTCGAAGCCGAGGGCCTCGAACAGGGTGCCGGGAGTCAGGAATCCCTTCAGGGAGTCTTCGGCTTTCCTGGCAAACTGCAGAATATTGCTGCCGATTGCCGGGATCCCCTTGAGGAGTGCCTGCATCTCCCGCTTCAGTTCGCGGAAATAACGGCCGGTCAGTTTGCGGGAGATGAATGCGGAAAAGGCGCCCACATTTTTGGAGATGGACATGTCGTTGTCGTTGAGCACGACAATGAGGTTTTTGCGCAGGTGTCCGGCCTGGTTGAGCGCCTCGAAGGCGATGCCGCCGGTCAGTGAGCCGTCACCGATTACTGCAACCACTTTGCTGTCCCTGCCGCGCAGACTGTTGGCCGTGGCCATGCCAAGACCGGCGGAAATGGACGTGGACGAATGGCCGGCGCCAAAGGCGTCGTGGGGGGACTCTTCCCGCTTCGGG
>CAYSWG010000094.1:8302-9226 GCA_964434465.1 uncultured Geobacteraceae bacterium | reverse complement strand
CGGACCGCTCCATCTTCGCCGGCAAGAACTACCTGCCCGTGGCCCTGGTGGAAACGGGGCGCGGCTGCCCCTATCCGTGCGAGTTCTGCGCCATCCAGACCTTTTTCCAGCGAACCCATCGCTGGCGCCCCGTGGCCGAAGTGGTAGCGGAAGTGGCGGCACTCCGTAAGCCGCTGATCTTTTTCGTGGACGACAACATCGTTGCCGACCCGGTACGGGCCCGGGAGCTGCTGCGGGCGCTGATCCCCCTGCGGGTCAAGTGGGTCGGCCAGGCCGGGATCGGCGCTGCCTTTGACGACGAACTGCTGGCCCTGTTGGCGGAAAGCGGCTGTCAGGGGCTGCTGATTGGCCTGGAGAGTCTCGATCCGGACACCCTGACGGCCATGGGCAAGGGGTTTGTAACACCCTTGGGCAGTTACGAGGCGGCGCTGGCCAACCTGCGCCGCCACCGCATCCGCCTCTACGTGACCTTTGTGTTCGGCTACGGTAACGATACGGCGGCAACCGTGGCGGAGGCCGTGGCCTTTGCCCTGCGCCACCGCTTCTACCTGGCCGCCTTCAACCACCTGACCCCCTTCCCCGGCACCCCCCTCTACCAGCGCCTGGAACGGGAAGGCCGGCTGCTGTTCGACCGCTGGTGGCTGGACCCGGGCTACCGCTACGGCATGCTCCCCTTTGCCCCGGCGGCAATCTCCGCCGCCGAACTGGAAAAGGCCTGCCTAGGGGCCCGCCGCCGCTTTTTTCGCCTCGGCTCCATTGTTCGCCGCAGTCTGGATTTCAAGAGCAACAGCAGCAGCCTGTTCATGGGCGGCAATTTCTTTGTCATCAATGCCTTGATGCGGCGCGAGGTGCTGCAGCGCCGGCAGTATCCCCTGGGGGATGAGAGCGTTGCGGGGGAGTTGCTGCTTTCAAAATGACATTTCC
>CAYSWG010000094.1:0-8273 GCA_964434465.1 uncultured Geobacteraceae bacterium | reverse complement strand
GCTGTGCGCCCGATTGTGGGCGGACGCAGTCCGCCCCTACCGGGATGTTTTTGCTGTCACAGGAATTGCAATATGGTAGTTCCTCAGAGGGTGACGTTCCGTTCCGCAGCCAACGGGACCGGCGCCATCACCTCACATGAGGAACGTGATAGAACAGATGTGGAGAGAAACCATGGGCGACTTCGCCTTCGACCTGGCCAACCCCGGTGACGACGGGGCAATTCTGCGCCTCTTGCGGGACAACCCGGTGCCGGGGAGCGTCACAGTCAGCTACGAGCGGTCACCCTCCTACTTCCTGGGCTGCCAGGTGCTGGGCCACAGCCACCAGACCCTGGTGGTGCGGCACCTGCCCAGCGGCGAACTTGCCGGCGTGGCCGGCCGCTCCCTGCGCCGGCTGTTCATCAACGGCCGAGCGGAAACCGTCGGCTACCTGGGCCAGCTGCGGGTTGACCGGAAATTCCGCGCCCGCTGGCTGGTGTCCGGCGGCTTCCGCTTCCTGCGCCGGCTCCACGACCAGCAGCCGGTGGCCGGCTACCTGACCACCATCATCGCCGGCAACCGCCAGGCGGAGGGGGTGCTGGTGACCCGGGCCCGCCGGGGCTTCCCCGCCTATCGCCCCCTGGGCAGCCTCCAGACCCTGGCGCTGCAGGTGGGGAGGAGCAGGACCATGCTGCCGCAGGACCATGAAGTGCGGCGGGGGACCGAGGTTGATCTGGAGGAGATTGTCGCCTTTCTCAACGGGCAGGGGGCACTGCGGCAGTTTGCCCCGGTCTGGACGGTTGCCGATTTTGCGCCGGACGCCGGGCGGACCCTTGGCTTTTGCCGGGAGGATTTCCACATCGCCCTGCGCCACGGCCGGATTGCCGGCGTCATGGGCTACTGGGACCAGTCAGCCTTCAAACAGTCGGTGGTGCGCGGCTATAGCGGTCTGCTCCACTGGGGGCGGTTTCTCTATGACGGCTATGCCCGGCTGCGGGGTTTCCGGCCCCTGCCGGCCGTGGATGCGCCGATCCCCCTGGCCTACGCGGCCTTCACGGCCATTGCCGGTGACGATACCCACGTCTTCCAGACGCTGCTGCACCAGGTGCTGCGCACGGCCCGGGAGCGGGGCGCCGCCCTGCTCATGCTCGGCCTGGCCGAGGGGGACCCCCTGCAGGTTCCCGCCCGCCGCCTGCCCCATATACTGTACCCCAGCAGACGCTATACGGTCGGCTGGGATGACGGGAGCCAGTTCCATGACCGACTTGATAACCGGATCAGCCATGTTGAAATCGCCACCCTCTGATATGGCGGCCCTGCCGCCGGTGGCACGGGAGCCGCTGGCCGCCGGGCGACTGACCGGCCGGGTCAAACCGGTCCGGGAGCTAGCCGATAAGGAGCGGGCTGCCATGCTCCGGCTCATGGCCAGCTCCTATACCAGGGTCACCCCCCAGGGTTTCCGGGATGATCTGGCGGAAAAGGAGTGGGTGATCCTGCTCCATGACCAGGAGGGCGGGCTGCAGGGCTTCTCCACCCTGATGCGCCTGGATGAGGAAATTGATGGTGAGGCGGTGACGGCCTTCTTTTCCGGTGATACGGTGATCAGCCGCCCCTTCTGGGGGGAAACGGTGCTGCCCCGGCTCTGGGGGCGGTTGGTCTTTGCCCTGGCCGAGGAGCTTGTTGACCGGCGCGTCTACTGGTTTCTCATCTGCTCCGGCTACAAAACCTACCGCTTCCTGCCGGTATTTTTCAAAACCTTCTATCCCCACCATAGTCAGGGCTGCCCCGGCCACGTCCGCCGGATCATGGACCGTCTGGCCCGGTGCAAGTTCCCCGCAGAATATGAAGCAAGCCATGGCGTGGTGCGCCTGCATCGGGCTACCCCCCTGCGGGAAGGGGTGGCTGATGTGACGGAAGAGCGCCTGAAGAACCCCCATGTGGCCTTCTTCCACCAGATCAATCCCGGCCACGTACAGGGTGACGAGCTGGTTTGCCTGACCCAGGTCACCCCGGACAACCTGACCCCGGCCGGGCGACGGATGCTTGGCCTGCAGCGGAGGACCGGCTGATGGGCCTGCTCGGTTGCACCCTTGCCAACACGCTCTGGCTGCTGAGCACCCTGCCTGAAGCGTACCGCTTCCGCCGGGCGCTGGGCGACTGCGCCGCCAGCCAGCGGGCCGTACTGGGGGAGATCCTTCGGCGCAATGCCGACAGCGACTTTGGCCGGCGCCACGGTTTTAGCGCCATCCGCTCCCCGGAGGATTACCGGTTGGCGGTCCCTCTGGCCGACTACGAAGCCTTTGCCCCGGCCATTGACCGCATTGCCGCCGGGGAAGGGCAGGTGCTCACTGCCGAACCGGTCCTGCTCCTGGAGCCGACCAGCGGCTCCACGGCCGCCTCGAAACTGATCCCCTACACCCGGACCCTCAAGGAGCAGTTCCAGCGGGGCATCGCCCCCTGGATCGCCGATCTGTACCGGAACATCCCGGCCCTGTGCACCGGGGAAAGCTACTGGTCGGTGACGCCTGCCGCCCGTCAGGCAACTCGGACCAGCGGCGGCATACCGGTCGGCTTTGAGGATGACAGCGAGTACCTGGGCGGGCTGAAGGGGTGGCTGGTCCGTTCGACCCAGGCGGTGCCGGCTCCGGTGAAACAGATTGCGGACATGGACAGCTTCTGGTATGTGACGGCCCTGTTCCTGCTGGGCAGCCGACGGCTGGCCCTGATCTCCGTCTGGAACCCCACCTATCTGACCATCCTCTGCGACCACCTCTGGCGCTGGTGGCCGCAGCTGGCCGACGACCTGGCCGCCGGGACCATTACGCCCCCCGTGTCCCTTGGGGCAGAGCTGGCCGGACACCTGGCCCGGTACCTGCGCCCCGCGCCGCGCCGCGCCGCCCAGGTGCGCGCCGCCTTCGCTGCCGGCGCCAGTCCGGCGACCACCTGCCGGCGCCTCTGGCCGAGTCTGCGCCTGCTCAGCTGCTGGGCCGACGGGGCCGCTGCCGACGCGGTCGGCCAGCTGCGTGCCCTGTTCCCCGGCGTCACCCTCCAGGGCAAGGGGTTGATCGCCACGGAATGTTTCGCCACCCTCCCCCTGCTGGGCCGGGACGGCTGCCTGCCGGCGCTCCGCTCCCATTTTTTCGAATGCCTGCCCGAACAGGGCGGTGAACCCCGGCTGCTGCACCAGCTGACGGTGGGTGCAACCTACTCCCTGGTGGTCACCACCGGCGGCGGTCTTTACCGCTACCGGCTCCATGACCTGGTCCGGGTGACCGGCGTGCACCGGGGGGTGCCGCTGCTCCGCTTCCTGGGCAAGGCCGACGGCTGTGTGGACCATTTCGGTGAAAAGCTCCATGAAACCCATGTCCAGGCGGTGCTCCGCCAGGCAGTGGCGGAAACCGGCCTGCAACCGGGCTTTGCCATGCTGGCCCTGGACGGGGGACCGCCGCCGGCCTATGTGCTCTATCTGGAGATTGCCGCCGCGGACGACGGGCAGCTGCTCCGGTTCGGCGAACTGGTGGAGCTGCAGTTGCGGGACAACTTCCACTATGCCTACTGCCGGGATCTGGGCCAACTGGCGGCGCTGCGGGTGTTCAGGATTGCGGGGCAGGGTGGCGAGGATTATCTGCAGGGATGCGTTGCCCAGGGCCAGCGCCTGGGTGACGTGAAGCCGCGGGCCCTGCACCGGCTGTCCGGTTGGACGGGTCTGTTTTCCGGAAGAATGCTGGGGTGACGGGGGCGCGACACACTGCGTTGCTAGACGCCCCCGGCATCCCCGTCATTTCTCTCATGGAGGATCATCTGGATACTGCCCAGTAGCTGTTCTGCGGTAAAGGGTTTCGGCACGAACACCGCCGTATCCCCCCGTAGCGCCACGTCGTTCTTGTACCCGGAGATGTACAGCACCGGCAGAGCGGCATTGTCCGCCAGAAGCCGCTCGTACAGTTCCGGCCCGGTCATTTCCGGCATGACCACATCCGTGATCAGCAGATCGATGACCCCCGGGTGGGAAGCCGCAATGTCCAGGGCCTTGCTGGGAAGCGGCGCGGTCAGGACCTTGTAACCATACATGTCCAGGTAGCCCTCGGCCATTTCCAGGATCATCTCATTGTCGTCCACAAACAGGATGGTCTTGTCATGGGGAACGTGCAGGCGCAGATCAACCTGATGCCGGGCAGCTTCTTCAGCTGCGGAAGTATTCTCCGGGAAATACAGGCTGAACGTCGTCCCTTCCCCCACGGCGCTGCGCACCGTGATGTGACCGCCATGCTGCCTGATGATGCCGAAGGTCGTCGCAAGACCGAGGCCGGTACCGCGGCCGGACGGTTTGGTCGTGTAGAACGGCTCGAAGATGTGGCGTACCACCTCCTCCGGCATGCCGCAGCCGTCATCGGAAAACTCCAGGAGGATATGGGCGCCCGGTTTGACGCCGGGATTGCGTCTGACATATTCGTCATCGAGAATGACGTGTCCGGTGGTAATGGTGATGGTGCCATTGCCCGCAATGGCATCCTGGGCATTGACCGCCAGGTTGAGCAGCACCTGCTCCATCTGTCCGTGATCGGCCAATATCTGCGCGCCGCCGGGCGCCAGCCGGATATCAAATGAGATGTTTGCCCGAACGGTATGACGGATAATGTCCTTGAACGATTCGATGATCCGGTTGAGGTCGACACCCGCCGTGGCAAGATTCTGCTTGCGGCTGAAGGACAGCAGCTTCTGCACCAGATCCCGCGATTTCATGGTGGCGGCAATGATGCGGTCGATTTTCGGTTGGCAGGAGTGCCCCTCACCCAGAATGGCCCTGATTATTTCCGCATAGCCCATGATGGGGGTCAGGAGATTGTTGAAGTCATGGGCAATGCCGCCGGCCAGTTGCCCGACTGCTTCCATCTTCTGCATCTGCCGGACATGCTCTTCCAGGGCGTTGCGCCGCTCGTTGTCCCGGGCCCAGCCGATGGCGATACCGGCCAGGTGGGCGGCCGACTCGATGAGGGCGATTTCGTTGCCGCCCGGGGCACGGGGTTCCCGGTGATAGGTGGCAAAGGTGCCCAGCAGCTCCCCCTCGGGCGACAGAACCGGTTCGGACCAGCAGGAGCGCAGCCCGGCTTGCGTGGCAGGTTCGAAACCCTGCCAGTAGGGGTGTCCGGCGATATCCTCCACAACCACCCGCTTTTTCAGGAATGCCGCCGTCCCGCACGATCCCTTCCCCTCTTTGATCCGCAGGCCGTTAACCGCAGCATTGTAATAGTCGGGCAGGCTGGGGGCAGCCCCGTGGGACAGACGGCTGCATTCGTCATTGGCAACAAGAATGGAACAGAGGGCGCCGGGGCTGTTTTTCTCCACAAAGGTGACAATGGCCTCGAGCAGGTCGGGCAGCGACGCGCCCGAAGCCATTTTCTCCAGGATATCCAGGCGGGTCTGCTCCCGGAACTCCACCTGCTTGCGCTCGGAAATGTCCCGCCAGATGACGTGCGTCACCCATTTCCCACCCAGAGACATGGGAGTGAGGACCACCTCTACCGGCAACTCTGAACCGTCCGCCCTGAGATGCAGCCATTCAAACCGCTGGCTCCCTTCGGCAAAGGTACGATCAATCAACTCCCGGGCCTTCATGATGGAGGGGGTCCCATCGGGCTGCAGTTCCGGAGAAAGCTCTGCCAGCGAGCGCGGAACAATGCCCTGCTTGCCGTCGCAGCCCAGCATCCGTACCGCCGCGGCATTGCAGTCAATGAACCGGGTGTCATCGAGGATCAGAAAGGCGTCACTGGAGTGCTCGAAAAAACTCCTGAACCGGCTCTCGCTTTCCGGAAAGGACTGCTCCGCGCCCGGCCGCCCGGCACCGTCGCATACGGTGCCCGACACGGTGTTTTCACCATCCATTGTGCCGGTCCGCATAATGGTCTCTCCTGATATTCTTTCTCAAAATCAGCACGATACTCACCGCGAGCATCTCGACCCGACCGCTCGAGATACATACCCGCTTCTACGCTGTTCACGGGGAGGATGCAAGAAAAAATTATGCCCCATAAGGGTATCCCGCTCGTAGCCTCTCTTTATTTGCAGGGCTCACGGAAAATAAGTGCATTTCAGTGTTCTATCCATGCTACAACGTTTCCGGAAAGAGCGCTTGGCAGATTCTGCGCCGGAGGAGAGCACCGTATGCGTTGCACAGCCCTTTTAATGGTATGTTTTCTGGTGGTGGCGCTGTCCGCCGCGGCAGTGGCAGGCAATAGCCAGGGGCCGTCGGGCATGGCCGCAGTGACAGCCATTGCCGAGGGTCACAGGGGGAAATCGGGGATCTATGTTCTGGAAAAGGGCGAGGAGTCGCTCCTGGCCCGGGCCTGGCTGGCGGACCACGCCCGGGCAACGGGATGCCGTCTATGCCGGTCTGCGCCGTTATGCCGGAAACCCGGAGAATTTTGCGCCGGAGGTACGGGAGGCCCTGCGCGATCTGCCCCGCACCCTGGAACGCATGCTGGGGCAGATGGTCTGGGAAGATGTTCGTTTTCTCAGCGATCTGCCGGGTAAAAACGAGCGGAAGCGGGGTCTTGGCGGTGGTGGTCGGACAACCAGCCAGCTGGCGGAAGTACTGCAGGGAGCCGCAAAACAGGTTACCATCCGGTCGCCGTACCTGGTGGTGCCCGAAGGGGGGTTCCAGATCTTTCGCGACCTGGTGCGGCGCGGCATCCAAGTGCGCATCTCCACCAACTCCCTGGCCTCCACGGACAACCTGATGGCCTTCAGCGGCTACCGCAAGCAGCGGCAGCGCATTCTGAAAAGCGGCGTTCAGGTCTTCGAGTTCAAACCCGACCCGGCCATCAAGCACCAGCTGATCGAGCGCCACCCGAAGCTGGCAACCACGGCGCCGGTGTTCGCCATCCACGCCAAGACCATGGTGATTGACGGTGAAACTCTCTATGTGGGCACCTTCAACCTGGACCCCCGCTCCGCAAACCTGAACACGGAAGTGGGTATTCTCATCAAGAACCGGCAACTGGCCGAACAGGTGGAACAGAGCATCCTCCGGGACATGCACCCGGACAACAGCTGGAATGCCACCGACAAGCCGGACCGCTTTGCCCCGGCCGCCAAGCGCCGCAAGGTCGGCCTGTGGCAGACACTGCCCCTTACACCGCTGCTGTAGCCGGATTGCGCCAATTGGCGGAACACCCGGGACAGGCCACAATGGACGGGCAAAGGAGTAAACACCCCGCACCACGGCAGCTGGCCTCCGCAGGAGTTTGCACCGGCCTGCTGCACAGCACCAGGAGATTTCCCATGAAAATCCAGAAGGTAACCGCGGAAACCCGCGTCAAGGTCTATGCGCTCCTGCGCCGTGCCTTTCCCGGCAGCGAGCATGAAGCAACGCTGGTGCAGAAATTCCACGAACAGGGCAAACCAGCCCATGAATGGGCCTGTATCCATACGGGCAAGGTCATCGCCTACATCGCCCTCTCCCATGCCTACCACGGCAGGGAAATCTGTGGCCTGCACCTGGCGCCCATGGCCGTCAGCCCCGATTTCCAGAAGCAAGGCATCGGCACCGAGCTGCTCCGCTTCGCCCTGCGCCAGGAACCCATCCGGAGCCAGACCATCTTTGTCCTGGGCGAACCCGCCTACTACCGGCGTTTCGGCTTCGAACACTGCACCATGCCCATCTGTCCCTTCGACAGGGACAACGCCCACTTTCTCAGCCTGCGCAATGAAACCAACGGCTCCTTTATCGTCGGCTACGAGCCGGAATTCACGGCCATGGCATCAAAAAAGTTCATCCGACCCGCCGGCAGCCCGGTCCGCTGAGCCTGCTGCATCCAGCATTGCCGGCTTCGACCTGAATCCGGGTGCCGATACGCTCCTTGAGCGCGGGGACGTGGGAGATGATGCCGATCAGCTTTCCATCTCCCTGGAGACCCGCGAGGGTTTCCAGGGCGGTTTCCAGAGCATCTTCATCCAGTGTGCCGAAACCCTCGTCGAGAAACAGCGAATCGACCCGGACGTTGCGGCTCGCCATATGCGAAAGGCCAAGGGCCAGTGCCAGGCTGACAATGAAGCTTTCCCCACCGGAAAGATTTTTCGTGGAGCGGATCTCCCCGGCCTGGTAGGTATCGATGACGTTGAGTTCCAGCGGCTCGTCGTTGTCGCGCACCAGAATGTACCGGTCGTTCATCTTCTGCAGTTGCCGGTTGGCATGGGCGACCATCAGCTCAAAGGTGAGTCCCTGGGCGAAATTGCGGAATTTCTTGCCGTCGGCCGAGCCGATCAACTGGTGGAGGGTTTCCCAGCGGGCCAAC
>CAYSWG010000093.1:0-9285 GCA_964434465.1 uncultured Geobacteraceae bacterium | reverse complement strand
GTCGATATCCGTATTATTGCAGCGACCCACAAGGACCTCAAGGAAGAGGTGCAAAAAGGAAATTTCAGGAAAGACCTGTACTACCGCTTGAACGTAATTACTATCAATATTGCGTCATTGCGTGAACGAATGGATGACCTGCCCTTGCTGGCACGACATTTCGTCCGGAAAATTTCCCATAAGCTCGGGAAAAAGAACATTTCAGTTTCAGAAGAGTTTCTGGAAAAAATCAAAACCTACAATTGGCCCGGTAATATTCGTGAACTCGAAAATGCCATCGAGCGGGCACTGAACCTCATTCCCGATGATTCAGTCCTCACTCCGGACCTCCTTTCCCTGGACGTAGTGGCGCCAATGAAAGTTGAGGAGCGTTCATCGGAGGTCAAATCACTGAAAGACATCGAAAGGGACGCGATAATTCACGCCCTCAACCTCTTCAAGGGCAACATTCTCAAGGTGTCAGCCAAGCTTGGTGTCGGAAGAAACACCTTGTACCGAAAAATAAAGGAGTATGACATCAAATAACGGAGCAGTTTTCATCGTGAAACTGCTCCTGCTGATTCGGCCAGCGGCCTCTCCCTTCGGGCAGCCTACGCTACCCACCATGCGGGCAAGATGGCCAGAGTGGGCTGCGTCAGGCAGCGGACGTGTTTGTGTGGGAGGGGTGGTTGGATGTGCTTCCACGCAGCCCCTTGGCTCCCTAGCCATGACGAAAAACTCCTCGCTTCCCCAGTGAAAACCACCAGGATCACATCCTCAGCTTCTGGATGGAGCCACCGGATGTGAACCCGGTCGGCCATAGCAAGGACTACCCCTCTACCACCTGACGGACACTGTCCCTGTAAAGCACTCCTCGCATGGAACTGTTTTGCAGCTGTTGTTCTTCTGGTTCTTCCCAGTCAGAATGTCGTTTTGCTCAATAAACCGTCAGCTCTCCTTGTTCTCGGGGTTTCCCGCGGCGAGAGCTGTTCCCGTCAGGCGGCAGCAACAGTTCTTCATCGTTCATCGATTAATTTATCGTACGTGCTTGACAGGCTTTTTTTCAAGGATACCATATCCCTGTACATCGGAATTGAAACCAGCCAGTGCTCTATAATCAAACGACGTGTTCCAAAATGGATTGCAGGGTTTGATGAGTAATACTAAGAGGCTAGAGCTTTTCCACAATAATCCGGGCAATTGGTTGATTTTTTAAAGTGGATCGCAAGTGGCACCGGATTTGCACCATGTAAAACATTGTTTATTGACATCAAGGCGTTGCCTAGAGAGGGGGTGGTTGGAAAGGGAGCATGCAGGGTGGTTAGTTGCATGACATGCTTCCAGGAGTTGGAGTTGTTTGGCCGGGCATCAGCCCGAATGTGTTTTGATGGATAAAAAAAAATCATGGAGGATTGACAAATGGCTTTAGCAGAACAGAGTTTCTTTTTCTTTATTCCGACTGTTAGCATTCTTGGTGTAGGTTGCTCGAAAGAAGCCGGCCCTAAGGCTAAATCCCTTGGCTTCAAAAAAGCCCTCATCGTTACCGATGCCGGTTTGGCCAAGCTTGGTGTTGCTGATATCATCGGTGGCTACCTGAAAGCCGAAGGCGTTGACTATGTTCTTTATTCCGGCGCTGAGCCCAATCCTACCGATACTAATGTACGTGACGGAGTAAAGGTTTATAAGGACAACGGTTGTGACTCCCTGATTTCTCTGGGTGGCGGTTCCTCCCATGACTGCGGTAAGGGTATCGGCCTCATGATGTCCAACCCCGGTAAAGACATTCGTGATTTCGAAGGTCTTGACAAGTCTACCGAAGACTTCATCCCTTACATCGCCATCAACACCACCGCAGGTACGGCTTCTGAAATGACCCGTTTCTGCATCATCACCAACACCGATACCCATGTTAAGATGGCTATCGTTGACTGGCGTGTAACTGCCAAAGTATGTATCGTTGACCCGGTCCTCATGCTTGGCAAACCGCCCGCACTGACTGCAGCAACCGGTATGGACGCCCTTACCCACGCTGTTGAAGCGTATGTTTCCACCATCGCTGAGCCGATTACCGACGCTTGCGCCATCAAGGCTATCGAACTGATCGCCAAAGCTCTCCGCCGCGCTGTTGCTCTGGGTTCCGATCTCCAGGCACGTGACGATATGGCTTGGGCAGAATTCCTCGCCGGTATGGCATTCAACAACGCCGGTCTCGGCTACGTTCACGCCATGGCTCACCAGCTGGGCGGCTTCTACAACCTGCCCCACGGCGTTTGTAACGCCATCCTGCTGCCGGCCGTTGAGCAGTTCAACCTGATCGCAGCTCCTGCGCGCTTCAAGGACATCGCCATCGCAATGGGTGAAGACGTAACCGGTCTGTCCCCGATGGATGCAGCTCAGAAAGCTATCGACGCTATCAAGAAGCTTTCCGCTGACGTCGGCATCCCGCCGAACCTTACCGTTCTGGGCGTGAAAGAGCAGGATCTCAAAGTAATGGCCGAAAACGCCAAGAAAGACGTTTGCCAGCTCATGAATCCGCGAACTGCAACTCTTGACGAAGTTATTGGCATCTTCAAGAACTGCATGTAATTTCTGTCGGATTCTGTACTATCAGGTGGGGGGGCAGCTATGCTGCCCCCCTTTTTTTTGGCAGTTTGCTGGTTGCCCATGCGTCAGATAGGAAAGTATACGACCTCGTATCTATTTAGAACATTGTTTATTTTTTGGTGCTACTTGCGCCGTTGTTACCCGGCAAAACAGCCGGCACTACATAACGAACGTGCGTCTATGGTACACAATTCTAGATGTTTCCATTTTAAGAGTAGCCGGATTTGTATTGCTAACAGCTTGAAAATTTGTATTAAATTTTTGAAGGCTGCCGGATTCTCTGTCGTGAAGAATAATGATTTTATTTCTGAAATAATTGTGGTATAGAACTTTCGTCGGGATAATCCCGAAAGTTACTATTTTTGAAAATGGGAATGGAGGAAATTGTATGGGAGACAAGATTATCCGTATCAACATGTCAAACCTCACTACCAGCACAACACCGTGTCCGAGTGAATGGGCAGCACTCGGCGGGCGTGGTCTTACATCGACCATTGTTGCTGCTGAGGTACCCCCCAAATGTGAACCGCTTGGCAAGTACAACAAACTCGTTTTTTCGCCTGGCCTGCTGACAGCTACTGCTGCAGCTAACTCCGGCCGCCTTTCCGCCGGCTTCAAGAGCCCTCTTACTGGCGGTATCAAAGAAAGTAACGCCGGCGGCACCGCTGCTCAGAAACTTGAAAGACTTGGCATCAAAGCCGTTGTCATCGAAGGGCTGCCCGAGAAGGATACCTGGTACAGCATCCATATCGATAAGAATGGTGCTTCCATCAAGGAAGATACCGAATTCGTCGGTAAGGGTAACTATGAACTGATGAAAGTTCTTGGCGAGCGCATGGGCAAAGTTGGTGTGCTTGCATGTGGTCCTGCCGGCGAGTTCAAGATGGCAGCAGCCAACATATCTGTCAAAGATCCCGATGGCAACATCCGCAGCCACGGCCGTGGCGGCGGCGGCGCTGTCATGGGTTCCAAAAAGGTCAAGTACATCACTATCGATGACACTGATGGAGTAACGATAGCCAATCCCGAGAAATTCAAAGAGCAGGCACGTATCTTCGCGAAAGCAATGCTTGACCACCCGGTAACGGGCCAAGGCCTGCCGACCTATGGTACTGACGTCCTTATCAACATCCTCAACGAAGCCGGCGGCCTGCCGACCAAAAACTTCCGTTTTGGTACTGTTGAGCATCCGCAGAATATCTGTGGTGAAACCGTTCATGACGTAATCGCGTCACGTCCCAACGGTGTAACCGCCCACGGCTGCCATGCCGGTTGTATCATCAAGTGTTCCCAGATCTACACCGACAAGGATGGCAAGTATATTACCTCCGGCTTCGAGTATGAAACTATCTGGGGCTTTGGTTGTGCGTGCAACATCAGCGATCTTGACGATATCGCCAAGAACGACTACATCATGGACGATGTGGGCATTGACTCCATTGAAGGCGCCGTGCTCATGAGCGTTGCAATGGAAGCCGGTATTATTGCTTGGGGCGACGGCAAGGCAACCTACAGACTCTTCGATGAAGATATCCGCAAAGGAACGCCTCTTGGGCGTATTCTTGGTAACGGTACCGGTTCGGTAGGCAAGGCCTATGGTCTGACCAGGATTCCGGTAGTTAAGAACCAGGGTATCCCCGCGTACGATCCGCGTTCCGTAAAGGGCATCGGTATCACCTACGCAACTTCCACCATGGGTGCTGACCACACTGCCGGTTACACCATCGCCACTAACATCCTGAAGGTTGGTGGTTATGTTGATCCTCTCTCCAAAGAAGGTCAGGTAGAACTGTCCCGGAATCTGTCCATTGCGACCGCTGCTGTTGACAGCACCGGCTTCTGCATCTTCGTTGCGTTCCCGGCACTGGATATTCCGGAGTGTTTCACCGCCATCTACGAAATGCTCAATGCCCGTTATGGCCTGAATCTGACCGCTGATGACGTTGTTGCTCTCGGCAAGCACATTCTGAAAGTTGAGCACGAGTTCAACAAGGGTGCCGGTATGACTAATCTTGATGACCGTCTCCCTGAATTCTTCGAAGAGCCGATTCCGCCGCACAATGCAGTATGGGATTTCTCCGGTGAAGAAATTGATGAGTTCTGGAACTTCTAGGAGCCACATATCATGCAGGACGTTACGGGCACCCTTTGTGGTGCCCGTACTTTTATCTGCCGGTCACTATTATGGCAGGCAAATCAATATGTCATTATTGATTGCTTCATCTGGGTATCCGCGTTTCCGATTGTCTCTAATGATTCGGCACACGTTCGTAAACCAGATTATGGGGGATACATCGTATCATGTCGCTCAAAGATTCATTCGGACGAAAAATTAATTATCTTCGCTTATCGATAACCGACCGCTGCAATTTCAGATGTTCCTATTGCATGCCGCAAGAGGGGATCGATAAGGTTACCCATCGGGAAATACTCAGTTACGAAGAGTTGCTTGTCCTTTCCAGGGCAGTAGTGCCGCTCGGCATCGAAAAAATCAGGATCACCGGAGGGGAGCCGCTGGTACGATCCGGTATCCTCGGGTTTCTCAAGGACCTGGTGGCGATTCCGCAGCTGAGACAGCTGGTTTTGACGACAAATGGCGCTTTGCTTGCCCCAATGGCAGCCGATTTGCGCAAAGCCGGAGTACAGCGTCTGAATATAAGCCTTGATTCGCTGCAGGAAGATAAGTTCAAGGCCATTACACGCTGTGGTCGTTTGTCGGATGTGCTTGCGGGTATCTCTTCCGCAGAAGAAGCAGGTTTTCCCATAAAAATCAATGTGGTTGCCATGCGGGGTGTCAATGATGACGAGATTACTGATTTCGCCGCACTAACCGTAAATAAACCGTATGCCGTTCGTTTTATCGAGTATATGCCGACCCATAAAGAAGAGTCATGGCAGTCTCGGGTGATACCGGGTGAGGAAATGCTGCGGCGTGTTGCAGAGAAATTCAGCCTGCAGCCGGTTATCAGGGGGGAAATGGCCGGCCCCTCCCGTGATTTCAAAATTGCCGGTGCAGCCGGGACAATTGGGGTTATTACCCCGCTTTCCGGACATTTTTGCCAGGACTGCAATCGAATCCGCGTTACCTCCCAAGGGCTGGTGCGGAATTGCTTGTTCGCCGAATCTGAGTTTGATCTGAAACCCTTCCTTAGAACTGGCGATGTGGACGGTCTGCAGCGTGAGTTGATCCGCGTTGTCAACGAAAAGCCCGGAAAACATGCACTTTCCGAGCAGCAGGCAGAACATAAACCATTTGCCATGTTGAATATTGGCGGCTAGTACGAATATTTCAGGAGAATCTGTCTATGTCAGCAAAAGTGATTGCGGTATGCACCAGTGAACAAAAAGGTGAGCGTAAGAAACCCGTTGACTGTGTAGCAGTCGAAACGAACAGGGGAATTGTCGGTGATGCCCATGCCGGGGAGTGGCACCGGCAGGTGAGCCTTCTGGCGATGGAGAGTATCAAAAAAATGCAGGCCCAGGGACTTGATGTTACAACGGGTGACTTTGCCGAGAACATTACCACGGAGGGGATTGATCTACCAAGCTTGCCTCTGGGAACCAGACTCGGAATCGGCGATACGCTAACTGAGGTTACCCAGATCGGTAAGGAGTGTCATACCCGTTGTGCCATTTATCATCAGGCCGGTGATTGTGTCATGCCACGGGAAGGTATTTTTGTGAAGGTGCTTAAGGGTGGCACCATCAAAACCGGTGATGCCATAACCATTGTCCCGTAACTTCCCTGCAGCAGGTTTTAGACGATTTCTGCACGACGTTCGGCGAGGGATGGTGCAGGTGGTCAGCCAGCCTTTGCCGTCTGCCGTAGTTCCTTCCAGATATGGTGACCTTTATTCAACTCGATGCCGATGTCCCCTCGGGTAATTTCGGCGTCTGGCTCACTGAGGTGGCAATCCCCTTTTCGCATGTGCGATTGTTTGCCGGTGACTCAATGCCTGATACCATGCTTTCCGGAGCGATAGTTGTTCTGGGTGGGAGCATGGGGGTCAATGACACTGTTTCGTTTCCCTATCTCCACCAGGTTAAATCATTTATCAGAACGTGCCTTGCGGAAAACATCCCCTATCTCGGTATTTGTCTGGGCGGCCAGTTGCTGGCGGCTGAACTCGGTGCTGAAGTGCATTCCGGACGGTATGGCGAGAAGGGACTGCACCGTGTGCACCTTTGCCCGGCGGGTCTGGCCGATCCTCTGTTTGCCGGAATACCCGAGGAGTTCCTTACCTTTCAGTGGCACAATGACAGTTTTGCACTTCCCTCCGGGGCACGGTTGTTGGCCATGTCTGCGACATGTCCTCATCAGGCATTCCGGTATGGGGATGTCGCCTACGGGCTCCAATTCCATCCCGAAGTGGATGAACAGATTGTTGCGGCCTGGTCGACAGCCGCTGGGGAGTCCGGGCAGAGAGCGGCGTTAACCGGGTCGTTTCGAGGGGCTACTTCACCCTATTATGCAGTTTCCCGGCAGATCCTTCTTAATTTTCTGCACATTGCATCGGATTTCTGCGTTTCGAGGGGTCAATCGCCGAGAACTTGCGGGCATCCTGCCGCCGATTTGGAGCAACAATGATCAGCACGGTCTATTTTGCGGATATGCGGGCTTCGTCCGCTAACACCATGTTTGACAAGATTGCTCGGCTCATGGGCTGCTGCGGGTTGGCACAGCGGGTCACCGCCGGTAATCTGGTTGCGGTGAAAGTGCACTTCGGTGAAAAGGGGAATCATACGTTCATTCGTCCGGTATTTGTGCGTACGGTCGTCGAGGAAATAAAAACGGTTGGCGGGTTGCCTTTCCTGACCGATTCTTCGACGTTGTATCCCGGGCAGCGAAAGAACGCGGTCAACGCTTTGACGTGCGCTATCGAAAACGGCTTCGCGTATGCGGTGGTTGGTGCGCCGCTGATCATGTGCGATGGTCTGCGAGGCCACTCGGCTGTGGATGTTGCCGTCTCCGGTGAACTGCTGTCCAGTGTGAGAATTGGTGCTGACATCCATGAGGCAGATGCGCTGATTGCGGTTTCACATTTTAAATGCCACGAATTGACCGGGTTTGGCGGAGCATTGAAAAATCTGGGGATGGGATGCTCCAGTCGTGACGGGAAAATGCAGCAGCACTCGACGGTAGCTCCAGAGATCTGTTATGCTGACTGTACCGGGTGCGGTCTCTGCCTCAAGGCATGCGCCCATGATGCTGTGGTACTCAGTGGAGCCTGCGCCCGGATTGAACCGTCCCGCTGTGTTGGTTGCGGCCGGTGTGTGGCCGTGTGTCCCCGCAAGGCGGTGAAAATCAGTTGGAATGAGGCTGCTGAATTAACCATGAAGAAAATGGTGGAGTATGCCGCCGGGGCGATTCACGGCAAAGAGCACTCCTCCCTGTATCTCAACTTCATTACCCAAGTATCGCCTGCCTGTGACTGCTATGGGCATGCCGATGCGCCGATTGTCAATGATATCGGCATCTGTGCATCAACGGATCCGGTCGCCCTCGATCAAGCCTGTGCCGACCTGGTGAATGCGGCGCCCGGCAATAGGGATACGGCTCTAACCAGTGGCTGGGAACCGGGCGGGGACAAGTTTCGCGGTGTCCATCCGGACATTGATTGGCAGGTACAACTGGATCATGGGGAAAAGATCGGCATTGGTTCCCGCCGCTATACTCTGGTCAAGATTTAACCCGTTCGCAAACCGGGCCGCCGTACCTTGAAAAAGGCATTGAACGTTGCGGTCTTTATGCCGTTTTCATCAAAAACTTCAGCACGCCCCTTGATTGTTCTGTCATCATTTTCAGTAAGTGTGGCAACCGCCGTCACCGTCCCGCTCGTTACGGGTGCATGGAACGTCAGGGACAGTTCGACGGTAACAAAGTGAGTACCCTCGGGGAGAATGCTCTTGATGGCCATGGCGACCGCGGTATCGGCCAGGGCGGTTACGGCACCACCATGCATGAGACCCTTCCCTTGGGCGTGCTTCACCTGGAAGGGCATGGTCAGGACTGCCCTTCCATCTGCCGCCTCTTCGATGTGCATGTCGAGGTATTCCTCAAAGGGCGCGCAGGCGATCCAGGCAGGCATGGTAAACGGGAGCTTTTCACCGGCGATCATTGGTACCTGATAAACACTTTCATACATGCTGCTCTATCCTTTCGCGGGCAGGGGAGCGCGGAGTATTCCTTCCCGCAGGTACTTCCTGCGGTTACTTTCCGGGAACACGTCGTACTGCCGGTGCAGCACATCGTTGCCGAAATTCCAAAGGCTGCCAGTGTCTGGCAGCCTTTGGCGTTCTATGGGGTTTTCTCGCAGTTCATGCTGCTGAGCCCGGTTTCTTTTTTGCGAGTACTTCCCGTGCCGCTTCCACAAGATCTTCGGCAGTAAGGCCGAAATATTTGATAAGTTCTTCAGCCTTTCCTGAGGTGCCAAAGCGGTCATGGATACCTACCCGCTTGAGTGGTGTCGGATGCTGCTCGGCAAGTACTTCAGCGACTGCGGAACCGAGCCCGCCTATGACCGAATGCTCTTCGGCGGTGACAATCGCACCCGTCTCCCTGGCTGCCTGCAGAACCAGGCCCTGATCCAATGGCTTGATTGTGGCAATGTGGATAACCCGGGCAGACACCCCTTCTTTAGCCAGAATAGTGGCTGCCTGCAGTGCCGGTGCCGTCATGATTCCCGTCGTGATAAAGGTCAT
>CAYSWG010000092.1:0-9302 GCA_964434465.1 uncultured Geobacteraceae bacterium | reverse complement strand
AGTCGGTTTTAGGTTTTAGGTTTTAGGTTTTAGGTTTTAGGTTTTAGGTTTTAGGTTTTAAGTAACACCGTCACCCCCGCGCAGGCGGTGTTCAAAGGGTTCAAAGGTTCTGAAAACCTTCTGGTTTCCAGCCTCCGCGGGAATGACGGGACAGGAGGAAGGCGGAAATGACTTTCCTCCTGAATCCTGACTCCTGACTCCTGAATCCTGTATTCTATATTCAGTATTCATTCTGACTTCTGACTCCTGACTCCTGACTCCTGACTTCTGATAATTTGCAAACGTTTCATCAAACCGGCACCGAATCGACACAAACGATTGGTAAGGTGCCCCCGTCGACACGAACCGACTCATCCGGAAAAAGCACGCAGCAGTAAAATTTTGCAAATCGTCAGATGATCTTCGCAGAACTGTAGCAATTGTTTGCTAGAGTATCACCCCGACGATAATGGAACATGCGGACCTGATTGATCACTGCCATCGGAACGGAGCCATGGACAATAAAAACGGCATACCGAAAAAACTGAGCAAGTCCGAAAAGCATGATCGCCTGTTCGGCATCATTACTACCCTGGCCGACCGGGAATTCACCGGTTACCTGAAGGTGAATTTTACGCAGGGGGGTATCGGCAGGATCGAAAAGTTCGAGGAACTGGCCCTGCACCGGGAAGTTCTGGAAGAATAACAGTCAGGACGACGGCATCTGGCAGAGGTGCCCGAGAGCAGAAGCAGCAGAAAGGTTTCGGAAACCGGACGGCATCCGGCAGGCAGCAACCCCGGAGCCAACCAGACACCACAGAAAAGAACCATCAGTAATAGCAGGGTACTTTGCTGACCCCTTCCGGGGAAACAGAAAGCCCAGTTCAGGAACCGCGTGTATGTGCGAGTACTTGATCTGGGCTTTTTCAGTTCTCCGGCCCTGCACGCGACTACGACGAAAGGAGGTGATGCCCGCACACAACTGCAGAGCTGTACCACACACGGTCTGAACTAATGATGAAGGCTGCCCGCCTTCTCTGTTCTTCAGATAAAGGCAAAACACGGGTAACCGTGTGACGCAAAGCCACGGATCCGCCGAAGTTGTAACGAAGGAGGACCGCCGGGCCGCCTGGGGAAATTGATTGATGCATTGCAGAACCGTACTCCATTCCATCAATTTCAACCAACCAAGCACAAACGAGGAGAACAGGAACATGAAGCTTTACACCAAGATCGCAACAATTTTTGCAGCAGCAGTACTGATGCTCGGCTCTGCCGGCAACGCCATGGCGTATTTTGAGGCAGGTAAACTGATCCGCGTCGCCTACGACGCAACCGTTGGCAAGGAAGTCGCCACCGACCTTGGCTGGGTGAACGACATCATCGCTAATCAATTTTCCCCAAAAATTTACGGCGCCGGCGCAAACTCAATCCTGAGTGGTGTACTCGCTAGCTCCAACCCCACAAACGTCAAGGTCGCCTATTTTGCCTATAATCAGCCGGCAAACGATTTGTGGGCGTCGAGCAAAAATGATGCACAAAACACCTTAACTACAGCATGGACGAATGCAAAGGCTGGCTTGACGCAAACAACAGGTGCTTATCAAGCCGTAGGTACGCAAACTGTCGTTTTCGACACTTCCTTCACCAACAGCTATTACACTAAACTTGCGGGGAACGGCACCAAACCCGGCTCCTTTGCCAGCCTCTTCCCTGTTGGCACTGCTGAAACCAACCTGAGCGCACTGGCTGTCCTCAATCTCTTTTTCTTCGATAACCCGGGCACCTCTGCCGGGCGAGTTGGTCAACTGAAAACCACTATTGCCACCCTGGCCGACGGCAGCACCCAGGTATCTGCAGTACCCATCCCGCCGGCATTCTTCCTCATGGGTTCCGGCCTACTGGGCATGATCGGCCTCCGTCGACGCATGGCCTAAACAGACACACAAGCAACGGGGGAGGCTTGCCTCCCCCCACGACACAACGACCTCAACAGCACAAAGGAGACTCCGTATCATGAAGAAGAACATCAAAACCCTGGCCATGGCCGCCTCGGTACTGGCCCTGGCCGGCACCGCCCAGGCCGCAACGATAGACATCAATATCTACGGCGCCTCCGCCCAGTACCTGTACTGGAACGACTCCGCCGACAACTTCCTGCTCGGCAGAGGCTGCACCGGCGTGACCCAGGGTGAAAGCTCAGACAAAAAGCACGGTATCACCACCGGCACCTGCGGCAGCGACACGGTGAACATCCGCGTATCGGCCAAGGCCTCCTTCGAATCCTGCCTCTCCCTGAACGGCACCACCAACCCGGACAGTTGCCCCAGCCCGACCCAGCGGAAAATGGCCTCTTCCGTAGCTGCCCCCAACACCCTCACCTGCCAGACAGTCACCCTCGGCGCCTCGGATGTGGCCGGTGAAAGCTTTACCCAGGAAAGCCACGGCCAGAAATTCGGTCCCAAGGGCGGCGGCAATGTTGATATCATTCTTGCCGGCGTGGACTGCAGCGGCCTCACCCCCCACAACCCGCTGATCGTCCCCTTCGGCTTCTTCGTCAACAAGGGCGTCACCGCCAAGCAGTGCCTGCCGCCGCTCGCCACCACCAACCAGTATGAATACTGCATGACCGACGCCGACTGCGGCGGCGCTGCCGGCTCCTGCGCCACCGACACCATCAATAACATCACCCGCCTCCAGGCCGTAAACATCTTCTCCGGATTTGCCAGCGACTGGTCTGATTTCGGCGGCTACTTCACCGCCCAACCCATCACCGCCTGCTTCCGCCACGCCGGCTCCGGCACCCACGCCACCCTCGACTTCGCCGTAGTGCGCGGCAACGGCTGGGGTGCGAACCTCGCCATCTTTGAGGACCAGGATACCATTTACCCGGGCCGCCTCTGGTTCAACGAAGGTTCCTCTGACATGATGCGCTGCGTCGACGGCGCCAACACCCTTGACGCTGATCCCGCCAACAACACCAGATCCATCATCGGCGCCATCGGCTATGCCGACGCCGACCAGGGGCTCTCCTCCTTCCCCAACGTGAAGGCGGTCAAGTACAACGGCCACCTCGGTACCCGCAAGAACATCCGCAACGGCGCCTATGACTTCTGGTCAACCCAGTTTGTCTACGAGAAGCCTTCTGCCCAGTCCGCTGCCCAGAAACTGTGGGTAGGCCGCATCCTGACCTACATGGAAAACCCGGCCAACATCCCCAGCACCAAGGCCAACTACTGGGCCGCTGCCGGTGAAATGAAATTCTTCAAGGACAACGATCAGGTGTATCCGTACTTCACCGGTGCTACCACCCCGGTAACCCCCTAACCTGACTGCTGCACACTGCTGTACCGAGGGGCCTTTTCGAAGGCCCCTTTTTTTGTGTGTGGATGCCGGGTCGGATTGGGGCCATTTTCGGGCGGACGCAGTCCGCCCCTACATTTATTCCTTGTGCGCAGCTTCACTGCGATGCAGCCAGGCAGGAAATCGATGCACAGCAAACATTTAGGGCGATCACAAGGATCGCCCCTACCAAGAATCGTCCATGACGTGTGGTGAAGACATATAGACCGTGATTCCGGCCGATGGCCTGCCACCGGTAACCTTCTGCATAAATAAAAAAAGGAGGCACCTGCCTCACTCCTCACCTCTTGGTGTATTCCGATGTGTCTGACGTAGGGGCGAATCTTGTATTCGCCCGCTTTAAGGGCGATCACAAGGATCGCCCCTACCCTGATTCGTTCCCTGCGCACAGGGGCAACGACCGCTTTGCCTGGACGGATTGGGCCCGTTTTCGGGCGGACGCAGTCCGCCCCTACGGTTATTCCTTGTGCCGCAGCTTCACTGCGATCCAGACCAGACTGAACCAATGCACATCAATATTTCGGGCGATCACAAGGATCGCCCCTACCGTTATTGGTCCATGGGCGCAAGGGAAACGCCCTCAAATCCCCTACCCCTCTACTCCTCTACTCCTCTACCCCTCTAATCCTGTAATCCTGTAATCCTGTAATCCTATACCCCTCTAATCCTCTAATCCTTTCTCCCGCCTGCCAGGTAATTTGCCACATAGCGATACAGCTGCCGATATCCCTCCTCATCGAGCCGCTGCTTCCCCCGGGGCCCTTTCAATAACCCTTTGCGAAACCGGACAAAATCGGCCTCACCCAGGTCCCGCCCGGCCATGTCCAGGGGCGGCACGACCAGCAGGGGGTACTCGGTCGTCACGGAATCCGTGGCAACGGTCAGGCTGACCTGCCAGGCCCCCTTGTCGGGCAGGGCTTCGAGCACCCAGACGCCGGCCCGCTCCTGGCGGACGGCCAGCAGCCGGGCGCCGCTGAGCAGGAAGCGGGGAAATTCCTCACTGCTGGCGGCCGCGCCCACGAGGATGCGCAGGGGGGTGGCGCCGTCACTGAAGGCCACGGCCGGGACCTGGCGGACCGGGCCGGAGGCATGGGCACGGAACAGGCCGGCGAGGGTCGCCAGGGAAGCGTCGACCGGCTGCTGCCGGAGCCGGTCCAGGACGCCGGACTGCCGGACGAAGCGGAGCGGGCCGCCGGTTCCGGCCGTGGCATCCCGCGGCGCCATGGCGGCCAGTCTGCGCCGCTGGCCCGGACCGGGCGCCTGTCTTTCCTCCCCGGCCGGGCTCGGATCGGCGCCGTCTCCGGCCGATTCGGGGTTGACCACCCGGGTCTCCACCGGCAGCTGACGTCCGTCAACGGCCAGCAGCCGGGCCGTGAGGCCGGTGACCGTGCCGGGTTCGCCGACCAGTCGGCTGAAGCGGATCCGGGCCGGCTGCCAGCTGCGCCGCAGGGGCGAAGCGCTGCTCAGGCGCAGCCAGACGCTGCCCGAGGAGCCGGCGCTGCTGTCGAACTGGACGCCGGGCGGCAGGGCGCCCCGGGTAATCACCGGATTGCCGTAGCTGCTGCTGTCGTATTCCACCGTCAACTCCAGCTCCAGGGCATCGTCTGCCAAGGCGACGGTGATGCCGTAGGTGTCGCTGCCCGCGGGGGCCACGGTCACGGTGGACGCCGCCCGGGCGCTGCCGCACAGGCAGCAGATCAGGGCAAGTGCCAAAAGGGGGATCAGGCTGAAGGAGCGGTGCGTCATGGAAGTCTCCTGAACGGTTTCGTGGAATCGGCTGAACGTTCCGGTTGACCCTGCCGGGCGGCAAGCCAGAGCAGTACCGGCAGCAGGTATTCCCCGACGATGGTGAGCATGATGGTCGGCTGGAGCAGGGCAACGGCGCCAAAGGCGGTGAGCAGGACATTGCCGATCCGGAACAGCAGATGCCCTGTTGCCAGCAGGCCAAAACCGAGCAGAAACCAGCGCAGCCGCCTGTGGCGCGGACTGCGCTGCTCGGCGGCCAGCAGGGCGGCCAGCAGCACCACGTTGAAGGTCTGGACGGCAACCGTGTGGGTCCGGGGAATCAGGATGTTCTGATCGAACAGGGCAAACAAACGGACCACCAGCTGATCCAGCAATCCCACATAGGTGCCGTGCACGACCAGCCAGACGGGAAAGAAAAGACTGCCATACAGCAGCAACCGGAGCGGCAGGCCCGACTCGACAGCAGCAGCCCCGCTGAGCCGGGCGCGCCAGACCAGGGCAACGGCAAGGGTCACGGCCACCAGCAGCACCTGGCCCAGATAGACATGGACAATGGCAAACCAGGCGGGCGCATCGGCGCCGACAACCGTAACCAGGGCGATGCGCAGGGTGTTGGCCGCAAGCAGCACCCCCGCACCCAGTATCAGTCCCGACAGCCGTCCCCGGGGCCGGGCCGGCTGGGCGCCGATGAACGCAGCCAGCAGCAGCAGGGGGTACAAGGGGTACATTCACTGATGATGCGCACCTGGAAGCCGCCAAGGGCCAGCAGGTCACCGGCGACACGGACCTCCCGGCCGAGCAAGCCGAGACACCACCCGGCAAGGGTCGCGGTCAGCGTGTTCAGGGGAGCCAGGAAGCGCTCCGGCAGACTGCCAGCCAGGACGAACAGCAGCAGGGCATAGCCCAAGAAGCGGCGGAGATTCAGGGGCAGCCCCCCAATCGGTGCTGCTGTGCCGGCTGTTGCGGGCGGGTTCATGCAATGCTCCCTGCCGTGGGATTGATTACGGGGAGTGGATAGTGTACCATCGCTTCGTGGCAGCAACGTTACAAGGCGGCTCGGCGGGGCCCGACCGGCACATTTCAGTCAGTTGTAACACCGCCGTAAGACAGGTCGGGTACAGTGCACGGGTCAAAAAACCCTTGTCCCCGGCTGCGCCGGGGTAACGAACCTGTCATTCCCGCGAAGGCGGGAATCACTGCTTGCAGGTGCATCATCAACGAGGTTGCCATGGTTGCCCGCTCTCCCCTGTCATACCCCGCACACGTTACGACGTTTCTGCTGCTCATCGCCGCCCTGACCGGCCTCGGCCTGTCAATTGTCTCCTATATCCAGTACTGCCTCGACGCCTGCGCGGATACGGCGTCCTTCACCCTGTTCGGTTTTGATTTCGGCCTTTTCGGCATTCTCTTCTTCTGCGGGCTGACGGCCGTGGTGATCCTGCGGCACAGGCTGCCGCTCCTCGCCACCCTCTGCCCACTGATGCTCTGCGCCGCAGCTGGCGCCGAAGCCCATTTCACCTGGATCCAGAAATACGTCATCGGCAGCTGGTGCCCGCTCTGCCTCGGCATTGCGGCAGCGGTGTTCGCCGGACTCATCATCGTCTGCGGCGAACAGTTGCGGGAACTGCAGACCAAAGGAGGAACCATGCACCAGTATCTGCGTCGGGCGGCGCTCGGGATCGCCGCACTGGCGGTCGGCCTGTCCGTATCCGTAGTCGGCGTCAAACAGGAAACCGCGACAGCGGCAAGCAGCGCCATGGATCTCTACCTGGGCAAGACGAACAGCCCCGTTACCGTCTATTTCATCAGCGACTGGTTCTGCCCGGCCTGCCGCAAGGCGGAAAAGGCCATCGAGACCATGTACCCGGCCGTGTCCCGCAAGGCCCGGGTGACCTTCATCGATTACCCCATCCATCCGGAATCAAACAATTTCACCCCCTATAACCTGCAATTCCTCGCCCATGAGAAGAAGCAGTACCTGAAGCTGCGCGGCGCCCTGGCGGCACTGTCCCTGAAGACGAAGACACCGAGCCCGGCCGAGGTGCAGGCCGCCGTGCAGCCCTACGGCGTGACCTTGCGGCAGATCAACTACGCCGATGTCATGTACGGCATGCAGTTCAACCTGACCACCTACCGGGGCTTCGGTGTCAAGGGAACCCCGGCGGTGGTGGTTGCCAACGGGAAGACAAGGAAGTTCAGCGTCCTCGATGGTGCGTCGGCAATTACCCGGGAGAAGGTGCTGGCCGCCATTGCCGAACTGAGCAGATAACTGCACCATAACCCCTGGACCCCCGCCTGCGCGGGGGTGACGGTGTTACTTAAAACCTAAAACCTAAAACTTAAAACTTAAACTGCCTCCCGCCTCCTCAACCGCCCTCCCCCGCCGTCCCCTCTTCCATGATCCCGCCGAACCAGAGCAGCAGATCCATCAGGGCAAAACAGAGCGCCCGCACCGTGTAGCGGGTCGGCTGATACTTGGGCACGGCATAGGGCACATGGGCGCCATGGTCGCTGGTGACCTTGAATACCAGTTCGGCAAACCGGTCGATGATCTTGTAGCGCTCCACGAAACCCCGCTCGGCCAGGTGCTTGTAGATGGACGGGATCCTGATTTCACCCACTATGTATTCGCGCGGCACCAGGCCGGCGCCCTGGCGGGACAGGGCGATGTAGATCTTTTCCTGGAGGCGGCGCAGGTTGCCGAAACAGCCCCTGATGACGGTGGGGTCGCTGCTGTCCAGGTTTTTCAGACACTCGACCAGCTCCTGTTCCGCATCCTCGTCCAGATGGGTGCGCACCACCTGGAACACCTCGGGGTAGGCCACGGCCAGCCGGATCCGGTCCAGCTTCCGCGCTTCCGCCTGGAGAAATTCCAGAACCGCCTCCTCGTCCCGCCCCTTGGCATAGACCCCCATGGTTCCCTTGAACAGCTCCTTCAGGTTGCGGTACTGGTCCGGCTCTCCGGTGAGCACCACCAGGGGGAGATGGGGCGCCCAGTCGGCAAAAAAACGGCTGGCGGCAATGATGAAACTGTTGTCGGGCACCTGCTGGCTCCGCTCCTTGAGGCCGACCACGTCGAGAATCACCCCGGAGATTTCCTGGTGTTCGGGACGGGTGAAGAGCTCACGGGCATCTTCCAGGGTTGCCCCATGGCGCACGGCAACGCCATAGCTCCGGGCGATGCGGTAGAAGGCTTCGGCGTAGGCGGCATCGTCATCGACAATGAGCAGGGTAATGGCGGTATCGCTAGGATGCATGGCGTTTCCTTTTCGGCAGGGTTATGCGGAAGTGGACCGGCAGCCCGTCGCGGATGATGGCAAAGCTGCCGCCGTGGGCTTCGACCACCTTGCCGATCCAGGCGCCGCCCAGCCCTTCGCCGGAGCTGCCGCTGCTCTTCCGGCCGAAGGTGAGAAAATCCCTTTCATCCAGGTTGTCGGGAAAGGGGAGACCGTTGTTGTGGTAGTCGATGAACAGGTCCTTGACGTTTTCCCGGATGGTGAACACCAGCCGTTTCGGCCCGTTCCCCCCGAAGCCTTCGGGGAAGGAATGGCTGCGGGCATTGCGGATGATGTTGTGGAGGGCCTCCACGAAGGAGGAGCGATGCAAGAACACCGGCCGGGTCACCCGGCAGTCCAGGTCAATGGTCATGCCGCTGTCCGAATGGAGCGGCAGGACGTCCTGTTCGAACAGTTCCTGCAGGTCAACTGCTTCGAAGTCCTCCGGGTTGATCTCCCGGCCGATGAGATCCCGGGTATTGCCGACGATATCGTTGATCTGCCGCAGGGTGGTCAAGGACTTTTCCAGGGCCTCGCCGAGGGTTTCCCGGCTGCCGTTGGGCAAGGGGTCCGGCAGGGGCTCATCCAGCAGCCCCCGCCGGCGCAGCAGGCTGCGTACCGTCAGCAGCGGCGCCCGGGCGATGAGCACCTGGGGCCGGACATTGTGGGAAATATGCCGGACAATGGCATACTCCGCCGAACTGCGCTCACTGGCAATGCGCACCTTTTCCCGCTCCGCCTTGAGCAGGCTGTTCCGGTTCCAGAGGAGGATCAGCAGGATACAGCAGAGAATGGGCGCCCCATTGCAGATGATCCCGTAGCGGAACATGAGCTGCCAGCTCACCAGCAGGGCCACAACCAGGAGCAGAAGGGTGCCGCGGATCTTGTTACGGTAGTCCTTGCAGCAGGAGGAGATGACCGCGGAACAGGCAATGAACA